>CAYVIY010000071.1:0-3325 GCA_964451765.1 Candidatus Undinarchaeota archaeon | reverse complement strand
GTCGTTACCCTGCCTTTCGAGAACGAGGGGCTCCTGCGCTGGGAAAATGCCCGTTACGGTCTCGAAAAGCTCAAGACCAACGTTGATGCAATAATCGTCATACCCAACCAGAAACTTCTGGAGATAGTTCCCGATCTCCCGCTGATAACTGCTTTCCGCGTGGCTGATGAGATCCTCGCCAACGCGGTTGCAGCCATCACCAAGATGGTGACCAGCCAGGGAATGATAAATGTAGATTTTGCAGACCTGCGGGCTGTTATGAGCAACGCTGGAGCCGCTCTGATTGGAGTTGGCGAAAGTGACAGCGAGCGCCGCGCGGAAGAGGCAGTTTACAAGGCAATCAACAACCCGCTTCTCGACCTTGACATAAGTGGTGCCAAGGGCGCCCTCGTTTACATTGAAGGTGGAAAGGATGTCAAGCTTGATGAGGCGTACAAGGTAATAGACATGATAAGCAAGTACCTCAACCGTGACGCCAAGTTCATATGGGGTGTCGGTCTCCCCGATGAAACTCTCGGCAACACGATAAAGGTGCTGGTCATCATAACCGGTGCCAACCTTAAGGACTACTATTATCCTGCCAAGGACGAGATGGAAGCCAAGGAAAAAGAGAAAATGAAGGAGGAGCTTGGCATAGAATTCGTTGAGGTAGAAGAGTGATGGTCCAGCTCAAGGAGTACAGGAGGGTGCTCAAGACTGCCAAGCGTCCGAGCTGGCAGGAGTTCAAGCAGAGCGCGATTGTCGTTGGTCTGGGAATGCTGGCCATCGGTTTCATAGGACTGATGATAAATCTGCTGTTTCAGTGGGTGGGAATATGATAGTTGCAGTCAGAACCACGCTGGGAAGGGAAGAGGCTGTGCTGGAAAAGATAGCTCAGCTTACCAGAAAGTTTGGCTACAAGATATACTCTGTTTTTCTGCCAAAAGATGTTAAGGGTTACATCTTTGTTGAAGCGGAAAGCCTGGACGACATACAGAGTGCGATCAGGGGAATAAACAACGCGAGAGGAATAGTGGGAAGGGAAATCTCGTTTGAGGAGGTCGCACACTTTCTCGAGGCGAAGCCTGCAGAGATCAAGATCAAGAAAGGGGACATAGTAGAGATGGTCAGCGATCCCTTCAAGGGTGAAAAAGGAAAGGTTATAAGGGTGGACAAGATGAAGAGGGAAGTGACGGTGGAAATGATCGAGTCCGCCGTTCCGATTCCTGTTACCATACCTATGGAGGCAGTAAGACTGATCAGGAGTGGTGAATGATATGGGCAAGCAAGTGGTTGAAGTGCTGGTTCCGGGAGGCAAGGCAACGCCGGGTCCACCTCTGGGTCCCGCCCTGGGTCCTCTGGGGGTTCCGGTTCCGAAGATAATTGCAGCCATAAATGAGAAAACCAGGGAATTTGCAGGAATGCAGGTTCCCGTTAAAGTCATAGTTGACCCTGCTACCAAGGAGTTTGAGCTTGAGATCGGGATTCCTCCTACCAGTGCGCTGATAAAAAAAGAGCTGGGAATCGAAAAGGGTAGCGGGGACAGCAGTCCCGTCGGGAACCTGACGCTCGAGCAGGTCGTTAAAATAGCGAAGACCAAGGCAGAGCAGAGCATTGCAAAGGACATCAAAGGCACTGTCAAGGAAGTTCTGGGAACCTGCGTGAGTATGGGTGTGACTGTCGAGGGAAAACCTGCTCGCGAGTTTCTAAAAGAGGTTGACAGCCTCAATCTTTAATTTTTTACAAACCTATAAAAATTCGTCCACGTTTGCTGTGTGTGGAGCTGCTTGTTGACATTGAGGAGCTGAAGAAGATAGAGAGTGAGATGGGCATAAAGCTGAAGCGATTGCGGAAGGGGAAGGTCAAGTGGCTCGAAAAGCCGGACTGGAAGGAAAAAAGCTATGACGCGCTGGTGGTCGAGGCTCCGGACGATGTTGCGTATGAAATATTTGAAAAGTATCGCGTTAAGCTCATGAGCAAGAAAGTTTAATTAGCAGGCAGGCATAAAATTTATGTGATTGAGGAACTTGCGGACGTGTTCGGAATTACTGTTGGTCTGGGCATGCTTCTTCTTCCCTACATCTTTCAACGGGCGGGTGTGGTTCTGTCAACGGCTGTTCTTGCGCTCGTGGCTGTCCTGCTCGTTCCGGTGGCGTTCATCATAAATGACCTGATTCGCATAACGGGAAAGGACATCAACGGTGCCGTTGCTGTCCTCTATGGCAGGTACTATCCCCTGCTGTCCCTGACGCTTTTCACTTACGGTGCGCTCACTGCGTACACGATAGCCGCGGGGGATCAGCTGTTTGCCTGGCTTGGAGGGGATCCGAGGTACTGGAGCACTGCGTTCTTTTTGATGGCAACCTTTCCCTTCGCGTTCAACTACTCCCTTTCGCGAAAGATTCAGCTCTACTTCACGTCTGCTCTTTTCTTCCTGCTTATCATGCTGCTTCCGCAGAGCATCTCGCACGCGTCCGTTCCCGTCCCGGCCATAGGCTCTCTCAGGTACGTCCCGCTCCTGCTGGCAGTGGGCGTTTTTTCCCTGTTCGGGCATTCTGCAATAAAAAGCCTGAGGGACAGGCTGGGGGAAAAGCAGGCTCTCCAGCTGTTTTTTGTTGGGTATCTGGTTGCGTTCGTTTTTTATGTGGTTTACGGAATGACCTCCGCATCTGCGGTTGAGAACATTGCGTTGATAAGCACCGCTTCCCTCCTCTCAGTTTACACTCCTGCGATGCAGTTTCTCTTGTCACTTATTGCAGTTCTTGCGTTCTACACGAGCTTTTATTCGATCTCACGGGAGTGGCTGGGTTACACCCGCCGTTTCCTGAAGGGATCGGGGCAGTACGTTTTCCTGTTTTTCCCCGTTGCTCTGCTTTACCTTGCGGTCAGGAGCTTTCACGAACTCACGGTACTGGATCTCGTTGCTCGCGTTGGCGCTTTCGGGATATTCACTTACATCTCGTTTGCCTGCATCGCCCACTACAGGGCTTCCAGAAAGAGAGCGACTTCCATTCCCGGAGAGCTGTCTGCCGCGCTGGCAGTTCTGTTCGCCCTCCTTTCACTTTCCTGCTTCATGCCTTTCTAAATCTCTTATTCTGTATGCGGGAATACCGAGTTCGGCTGCCATTTCCCTGACAGCCTGCCTGACGGCCCCCGGCAAGCCTTTCCAGTCGAGTACCACTCCTTTTGGATCGGGAACCGTTTTTTCAATCATCTGCTCCAGCATTTTTCTGTCAAGGTACTGCGCGGCGTACTTCGGGCAGATGTGTCCGATGTTGAACCCCTTCAGAACCAGCCGGGTAAAGCCTGGGGCGTAGTGAGGTCCTCCCACACCCACGTACACTTC
>CAYVIY010000070.1:0-3352 GCA_964451765.1 Candidatus Undinarchaeota archaeon | reverse complement strand
GGTAATACTCCTCGGGTTAACTCTCGTTTTCATATCCGGTTTTATGCCCGGGGGGCAGAAAGAAAACGCAGGCATATCTCTTCTTTATCAGGAGGTCGGGACCATAGGAGGGGTTGGATTCTCATACAAGCACATTGACTTGGGAAGGGGGTTCACCCTTTCCAATGGGGTTGCGGGAACGCCACTGGTCTCCCAGCCCGGTCCCATAGAGATAGCGAAGGGTATATTCACGACGGAAGAACACACGATCGAGTTTTCAATACCCAACCTGAATGAGATAAACACCGCAAAGCTGGAAGCGGACATCGTCGACACGAACAGCTACGCACCGCTCACGGTTTACCTGAACGGGAAGGAAGTCTGGAAAGGACACCTCAAGCGAGGTGAAAAAATCGAGGTGAGCCTTCCTGTAAGCGAAATCAAATCTGAAAACCGTCTCAGGATATCCTGCGGGTCATCCGGGTGGAGGATATGGGCTCCAACCGTGTACGTCCTTGAAAACGTGAAAATCACTGAAACTGTAAGCACGGGGAACAAGGTCACCTTTAAATTTTCTGTTCAGCCAGAGGACCTTGCCAACTTCTACTCCGCTAAATTTTACGCACCCCTGGAACCAAAGCTGCCAGGAGAGATAGCAATCATACTGAACAACGACAAGCTGATCTACAGGGGGGTGCCGAACCAGAGGATATTTTCCGTTCCATTCTCATCAGGAATAAAGGAAAACAACACGCTCGAGATCTCCCTGCTAAGCGATGGGTACTATGAGTTTTCCGAACCGCAGGTGGTAATCCTGACACAGAAAAACGCGACCGCGGGAGTCTCCCTGCCGCTGAAAATCCCGAAGGACTACCTGTTCTCCCTGAAATCAGGGAAGCTTGTGGGTGAGATTGAGCTCCAGGTGAGCAGATCGGGAGAAACGCCCCTGAAAGTAATTCTCAGCTCGGAAACTGAAAAGGAGCTTTACAGTGGAATACCGCAACCCGGAAAAATCGTGCTAAGGTTCACAGGGGACGAAGTCTCCTCGGACAACACGATCCTCCTGCGTAGCGGATCGATATATGAAATAGACTACGTTAAAGTCCGGCTGGTGACACCATGAGGAAAGCAGTTCTGGCTGTTCTGCTACTTTTAATGCTCGCGGGGTGCAGCAGCAGAACAGAGCACACTGCTCCAAGAAAACACAACAATCAAGGCACAGCAAAGGTTCTGACAGGGGACATGCTTGCTGTCCAGTTCGTTGACTTTCCCACCTCCGCGAAGGTCGGAGAAAAGAAGTACTTCAGGATAGTCCTCAAAGCGAAGACTGACCTCAGCAATGCAGAATTTTCACTCAATCTGCCAAAAGTTGAAAGTAACTGCAACGGAAAAAAGTTCCTGGGGGAACTTTCAAAGGGAAAACAGATCGATTTCGGATGCTACGTGAAACCTCTGGAAAACGGCACCCTTTCAGGCATATGGGAAACGAAGTACAAGATAAGGGAAAGCGGGCCATCCGTGACCATAACCGTTCTTGACACGGGGGAAACCGGAACTGGCGGAGAAGTAAAGGGCAGTTTCAGTGGGGTTTCGGGGTACTTCAAGGTGGACCACGAAAAAGCGGTCGAAGGAACAAACTTCAAGTTCAACCTGAAAGTGGATGATCCAAACCTGATAAGAGATTCCAGCTGCTGGTGCTCCGTTGAAAGCGCCGAAATAAAAGTACCGACAGGATTCAAGATAACGGGACTTGATGGGTGGGTCAAGGTTCCGTGCGGGGATCAAACCTGTTACAGAAAGTCAAATCTCGAAAGCATAGATGAAGAGTTTTACGGAACGATAGGCGTCACGAAAACGACGCAGTTTCAGGTAACTGCAACTCTGAAAAATATATGGAAAGGGAGCAGCAAAGACATTCAGCTGGAAGTCAGGAACGCATCCTCATAATCTTTTTCAGACTTTCTGGTGGCTTCGGCTTCCTTCTCGAACCGGATGGCTTCGGCTTCCATATCGGCTTTTATCTTTTCCCAGCTCTCCCTCCTTCTAACCCTTATGAAAACTGGATACCTTGTGGCTTCTCCGACCACAAGAGCCTCCCCCACCTGCAGACTCGTTATGGAGTCCAGCGTCCTCCCTGTTATGCCCTCACTGCTTTCCGCTATGTGTCTGAGATCATAAGGGTTGGTTATCCGCATAATAATGTGCGTATTGCACTGACTCAAAACAGTGGTACTCAGCCTGAGCGGTCGCTGGGAGATCACAACGAGCGAGCACAGGAACTTTCTCCCTTCCCTCGCAATCGTTTCAAAAATGGGCTTCGCGGGAGCGATCTCCCTCGAGACCCCTTCGGGGATGAAGTTGTGCGCCTCCTCTATGAAAATGACGGTGGGCGGAATCTCCCCCTTTCTTCGCATGTTGAAAATCTTCTTCGATATCCAGAGCGCGATTATGTGCCTGCTTCTCATATCTATGTAGCTGGAAAGATCTATTATTGTTGCCGTGCCCGGCTGGACCAGCTCACGCAACCTGTGAACCTCAGACCTCTCCCCTTCCCGCCTCACGAATATCTTTTCCTCATCGCCGAACAGCCCCGTGGAATTCAAATCGGACAGCCACCTGACCAGAACCTCACGGGTCTTTCCATTCATCTTGCGGGATTCCAGCTGGGAAATGAGGTCCTCCAGATCATACTTCCCTCCCATCTCCTTCAGAACCTTTGAAAGCTCGCTAACCTGAGTTGGTGAAAGCGGAATGAACATGGCAATCTCTCTTGCACTCAGTTCCGGAACGGGTATCCTTATGCCCCGCACCGCGGAGCACCTGTCTGAAAAGTCCCTGAAACCCTCCGGAGGCTTTTCGGCGAAACTCACGTACTCTCCGTGAACGTCAAAAACAACAACAGCAACCCTTCCATCCTCCTTCTTCCTGTTGAGCAGCTCCTCAAGCATAACACTGGTCAGGTAGCTCTTTCCCGCACCGCTCATCGCGAGTATCGCCACGTGCTTCTGAAACAGCTTGTTAAGCCCGAACCCTGCGGGCACATCGTGGTGCAGGACACTTCCAACGGCAATCCCGTTACTCTTCAGCCCGAGAAACCTGAAAAGCAGGTCCTTCTCCACATCTTCAACAGCCGCTCCCGGGCTTGGGGGCAGAGTTGGACGCCTGACCACATCTGCCATGACACCAAGGGGCGTTGCTTCCCCCATGAGGAACTCCCACTCATCAATGGGAAACAAACCTTCAAGATTTTCCGCTTCAACAACACTCTCCGCTCGGGCGTAATACCTGTTGGTCTTCACGACATTGTCAACTATTGCAACCAGCGTGCCTTCCTCCGTCTGAACCTTGACAAACTGATCCTTGCGCACTCTCC
>CAYVIY010000069.1:0-3403 GCA_964451765.1 Candidatus Undinarchaeota archaeon | reverse complement strand
GAAGGAAGCCGTGGACAGGTACGGGAGCGATAAGCCGGATTTGAGGTTCGGGCTTGAACTTCAGGATTTCACGGAGTTTTTCGGGAGCAGTGGATTTCGCGTGCTGGATGATGTCGTTGAGTCGGGAGGAGTTGTGAAGGGGCTGGTCGTTCCCGATCTCCTGAGCAGGAAGCAGATAAAGAAGCTGGAGGAAACCGCGAAGGTTGCCGGCCTGCCGGGACTTGCCTGGTTCAGGTTTGACGGCGAGCCTTCTGGCGGGATCGCCGATAAGATTCCTCGCACCCTCGCTGAGGAGCTGGCTCAGGGAAAAGCGACGGTTTTACTGGCTGGCGGGGACTGGCTCAAAGTCAGCACGGCTCTTGGGGATGTAAGGAATGCCGTGGGGGAGATGCTCAGTCTGAAAAAGGGGCTCAGCATCCTGTGGGTGGTTGATTTTCCCCTGTTTGAGTGGAGTGAAGAAGAGCAGAGGATAAAGTCAGAGCACCACCCGTTCACGATGCCCCGGAAAGAGTTTGAAGCGCGCCTGTTTGAGGATCTCAGCAGGGAAGAGCTACTTTCCATACCTTCACGGGCTTACGACATGGTGATAAACGGGGTGGAGGTTGGTGGGGGGTCTATCCGCATAACAAGTCCCGAGCTTCAGGCGAGGATATTTGAGATACTTGGAATTGATGAGCAGGAAGCGTGGCAGAAGTTTGGAATGCTGCTTGAGGCTTTCAAGTACGGGGTTCCTCCGCACGGGGGGATGGCGTTCGGGTTTGACAGGCTCCTGCAGGTGATGCTCCAGCGTGACAGCATCAGGGACGTGATCGCGTTTCCCAAGAGCAAGTCCGGGCGGGCGCTGATGGAGGATGCACCCTCAGGGGTGGATCCCGAACTTCTCAGGGAACTCGGGGTTCAGATAGATCTATGACATTTCTTTATAATCCCCCCGCGGAAAATTTCACGATGATCGAGCTCACTTTCCTCGGGACGGGGGCGACAAAGCCCTTCATAGACAGGTTTACAACTTCGTTTGCCCTGCGTTATGAGGGAGAGGTTTTGCTGTTTGACTGCGGGGAGGGTATACAGATCAGGCTGGCACAGAGCGGGTTCAGTCCCATGAAAATTGATAAGATATTCGTAACGCACTTCCACGGGGACCACGTTCTGGGGATTCCCGGGATCCTCTACACGCTTGCCAAGAATCAGCGGGAGCGCCCCCTTCACATATACGGTCCTGAGGGGTTGAGGGAGATATTTTATCACATGAAGAGGTCGAGCTACGGGAGGATTCCGTTCGAGGTGGTCCTTCACGAGCTCTCCCCCGGCGATGTGGTTGAGGGTGAAAGTTACACTGTAAGGGCTTTCAAGGTCGATCACGGTGAGAGGGCGCTTGGCTACGTTTTCAAGGAAGCGGATAGCTGGAATGTTGACAGGCAAAAGATGGAGGCGCACGGACTCCACCCCAGTCCGAAGTTCCGCCTCCTGAAAGAGGGAAAAACGGTGGAGATCAATGGTATGGTGCTGAAGCCGGAGGAATGGCTTATCAAAGTGGAGGGAGACAGCGTGGCGTACACGGGAGACACGGCTTTCAGTCAGCAGGTCATCTCTGCCGTCCGCGGAGCGACGGTGCTTGTGCACGAATCGACCTATGCAGAGGAGGATAAGGAGGATTTTGAGCTTGGACACAGCTCTGCGCTTGATGCGGCAAAGGTCGCGAAGCTCGCGGGGGTGAAGAAGCTGTTCCTGATCCACTTTTCCCAGAGGTACCGCGACACCGCGCCCCTTGTGGAGGAGGCCAGGCAGGTCTTTCCCGAAACCGTTGCGGCACGTGATCTCATGAAAGTAGTTTTAAAGAAAGGCACTGTGAAAGTTGAGTGAAGGGTGTGGACTGGAAAAGTGTGGCTTACGACATTGCCTGGGCTTTTGCAGCTGCAATGATCATCCGGTTCGTTTTCGGCGCGTTTCTGGGAACGTCCTTCCCGTTCGTTGCTGTTATGAGCGGAAGCATGACTCACGATGCGATTGCCCAGCAGAATTACTATGTGTGGATGACCCTGCACGGTTTCAGCATGGATCAGATTGCCAGTTTTCCCTTCCCGGACGGATTCAGCAAGGGTGACGCCCTGCTTGTGGGATCGCCCGAAAACATAAGCGTGGGGGATGTCGTGCTTTACGTGAACCCTGAGCTGGGGTACCCCATAATACACAGGGTGATAAATGTGACCCCTGAGGGTTGCGTGACAAAGGGGGACCACAACCCTGCCCCTGATCCGTGGGTTGTCAGGCGTGACTGGATAAGGGGAAAAGCGCTCCTGCTGATCCCCCTTGTGGGATGGATCCGCGTTCTGCCCACGGAGATCATTTACAGAGTTTTTCACCTGTGGCCCGCTTAGATCGATTTTCCGTTCAGGCCGATCCTCTTTGCTTTCTTTACGAGCTCCCTGTCTTTTGTTATCAGCGTAGCGCCTGTGAGGGCAGTATGCGCGAGGGTTACGGCACCCGTCACGGACACATCAACTCCGTCTGTTTTCAGTTTTCCCACCACTTCTGCCGCCTTGGCTCCCGTTTCCCCGTCAACATCGAGAATTTTGAAGCTGGAAAGCAGGTTCTTCACCGGTCTGTCTTTGAAGAATTTTTTGAGGATCATGTACTCTTCCGCCCCCTCGAGTAGCAGTCTTGCCAGCTGCCCCGTGTAAAAGTCCGAAGCGTCTTCGAGAACTTTCAGTACATTTTTGTTCCCGTTCATCAGCTCAAGCACTGCGCTCTCATCAAAATAGACGGCCTTTTGCACCTCTTTTCACCTCCTCTACGATTTTTGCCATCTCGCGAAATTCGGCATCTTTGAGAATTGCGAAGGCAGATCGAATATTTTTACGGCGATTTTCAGTGTATTCCTGCACGAGATTTCCTATCAGCTCTGAAAAGCTCTTTTTTCCCTTTATTTGTGTCAGCATATTATATACATCATCTTTAATAATTACATTTTTCATATAGTTATAGTTTGTATATTATATATAAAATTTTTGTATCAAATATAAAGTGTGAATTTTTTCTTTTTAAACAACCTGTATACACTTCAAAGTTAAAATAATGGTGCGGGCAGCCGTTTTTTCTTTATAAAGGAATGTGCGAACCGTTTTATATTAGAAATCGACCGATAATAGTTAGAGAGGGTCAAATGGCTCTCTCTGACGACCCGGGGTAAGGCAAAAGCCGAACCCTGGAGAGAAAGAAATAAAAAGGAATGTGAAAGGTGAAAGGCTATGCAAGACATAAAAAGTAAGATAAAGGTCGTGGCTGCAGCTTTGGCTGGTGGCCTCATGCTTGGGGCTACCATGGCTGGGGCAGTGGCTGCGGACCTGGGATCACTGCCAACGGGCTTTGTTAGCAACAACGGCTGGCAGGCACAGATCGTAGT
>CAYVIY010000068.1:0-3440 GCA_964451765.1 Candidatus Undinarchaeota archaeon | reverse complement strand
GGATAGCAAGATTCTCGTTCCAGACAAAAGCTGGGCCTGAAGTTGGCGTTGCTGCAACCAAAACATTTCTGGCACAGCTGGCAGCCCTGTTCTCAGCCAATTCAATTCTTGAAGGGGAAAAATTGCCCGAGTTCAACCTGAAACCGGCTCTGAAGCTGGACAATGAAATGCGGAAGCTGGCAGCGGAGCTCACGCAAAAGAAAAATATGTTTTACATCGGGAGGGACGCGAGCTACGTGACAGCTATGGAAGGGGCGCTGAAAATGAAAGAGATAGCGTACATTCACGCGGAAGCTTACGCAGGAGGCGAGCTGAAGCACGGTCCGCTCGCGCTCATCGAAGAGGGAGTCCCGGTCGTTGCCATATGCCCCGGTGACAGGTGGCACGATAAGATGCTAGGCAACATCGCTGAAGTGAAAGCGAGGGGAGGGCTCGTGATAGCGTTTGGCGAAAAGGGAGACAGAGAGCTCAAAAGCGTGGCAGATAGGTTCTACGGGCTCGACCCGATTGATCCGCGATACTCCCCCATACTCTACACGATTCCACTGCAGCTGCTGGCATACCACACAGCGGTTTTTCTGGGAAGGGACCCGGACAAGCCGAGAAACCTCGCGAAAAGCGTCACCGTTGAATGAGCTTTTCTCTTCGACCTCTGTTTTCCTCTATTGCTTTCTCAAGCGGTTTGCCCGCAAGGTTCTCGCACATTATTCGGACTATCAGGTTTATCCTGTCCGGAACCAGGCTGGCTTTTCCCCGGAGGCGCAGGCTCGCTCGGGGCAGGTCGTACCCGAGCTCGCTGGTCCGCATCCGCCTGTCACGCTCCACAATCCCCCCTATTATGTAACTCTTGTTTTCCTCGAACCTTTTTATCTCCTCATCGGCGCTGGGGTCCAGCACGACTGCCTCCCCCTCCCACATCCCACTAATCACCTCTCCGGAAAAGCTCATAGCTTCAGCCAGTTTAAGCACTTCCGGGGGAGCGCGGGCAAACACGAGATTTCCGTCCCAGAGAGTGTCCCGCACAACACCCACCGCCTGCTGAACCTGCTTCAGGAGAAGCTTACGCTCGAGAGAGCTGTGGTACTTCCAGAGCCCGAAATCTATTATTATTTTCGGCTGATCAAGCTTTATTTCAAACTCCACTCTCCGCCCCCCTTTGACGAGCTTGACATCCGCCGTTTCTTCTCCCCTGCCACGCAGGAGCCTGACCCCTCCGTGTTCCTCGACCACCCTGCCGAATCCCCGCTCATCGAGCAGCCCTATCTTCCCGCGGGCAAGGGCTATCGCAACTCTGTTCAGGTTCTTTTCCCGGGAAAACACGCTTCCTATCCCTGCCTGCCTGAGAAACCGAACCAGCTGATCGCGGGGGGTTTCCACAACTGTTTCTGTCGTGCCGATTAAAAACCAAGAGACACCATCAAAAAATGACAACCTTTTTAACAGACAGGTTCCCATATAGCAAGTATGAAGTATGCACTCATTGTGGAGAACGAGCAGGGCAAGCACGAGATAGAGGTGACCCCCAGGGGGATAAAAGGGGGCAGGTACCTCCTCCAAAAACTGCCAGAAATTGAAGAAAAGTATGAAAACACTGAAGTAGATATCCTGGCGAAAGTCCTTTACGGGGTGTGCGAGCAGATAGTGGCAGACCCTGAAAAGGCGAGCAAGTACAGGGAACTTGTGGACATACTGGCAGGAGGAAAGTACAGCGTGCGCGTTGAACCTGACAGGAACCGGATTTATTTGACCCCTGAAAAATAGATATTTTTATAACGAAGTGTTTACATTTGTTTAGTGGTAACTGAAGGCATCTTTCTGATAACTGAAGTTAAGGGTTCTGCGAAAAGGTACGTGAAAAAGGTTGAAAATGAAAAACCGTTCAACGAATACCTTGAGATAACTGGTGGAAAAACAGTTGCCTACAGCAACACTGGCAAATACGGGCTTTCCTTCAAACGAGGAACGCGCGAAACCATAAACATCGGCAGGCTTGAAAAGGCAGTGCAGGGCATCATAAACGAATCGGGGCACCGGGAAGCCAGAAGGTTCGAACTGTCCTACAAGGGAATAATAACACAGCTGGACACTGAAAAAGAACTCCAGATATTCGAGCTGGACATCTACACCTGACCACTTCTTTTTTAATATTTTCAGGGTTTTCAGAATATGCCCACTCCGAGAGGGATGAGGGACCTTCCCCCGCCCGTTATGCTGCTAAGAAAGAAGATCATATCGACCGCTGAGAAAGTTTTTGAACGGTTCGGGTTCGATCCAATGGAAACTCCAATACTTGAGCTCTGGGAAAGCATTTCCGGAAAGTACGGGGATGAAGCAGAAAACAAGCTCATGTACTGGTTTGAAGACCCGTGGGGAGGGAAAAGGTATGCCCTGCGATACGATCTGACAGTCCCCCTTGCAAGGTTCATCTCGGATCACCCGAACGTCAGCCTCCCGTTCAAGAGGTACCACATAGGAAGGGTTTACAGGCACGATGAGCCGCAAAGGGGGAGGTACAGGGAGTTCTGGCAGTGCGATGTTGACACTGTCGGGTCCCCGTATCCGGAAGCGGGCGCGGAAGTGCTGAAAGCGATCTCAACAGCCATTGACCGGATAGGGCTTCCCGGTTACACGATCCGCCTGAACGACCGCAGGATACTGAGAGGGATATTCGAAGAAAAGCTGGGAATACGCAACGTGGTGGAAGTTTACCGCGCGATAGACAGGCTGGATAAGGTTTCATGGTCTGAAGTCGAGAAGGAGCTCAAGCAGGTTGTCCCGGCGGGCAAGGTTGAAAAAATACGCGAGCTGCTTGACTTCAGGGGAAGCTTTGACGAGGTTCTTGACAGGATCAACTCCCTTTACGGGGACGTCCCTGTAGTGAAGGAAGCCATCAACCATCTTCTCGAGCTCAGGGACTTTGCAGGCAGGATTCCAGTCAGGATGGACCTCAGCCTCGTCAGGGGGCTGGACTACTACACGGGCCCGATATTCGAAGTTGTCGTGAAAGAGCCACGAATGGGAAGCGTCGCGGGCGGGGGGAGGTATGATGGACTGATAGGAAAGCTGTCAGGCAGGGACCTGCCCGCAGTTGGGGGGAGTATTGGGATCGAGAGAATAATCGATGCGGGTCTCGAGCTTGGAGTCTTCAAGCTGGACAGAAAAACAGGAACGCAGGTTTTCGTCGCCAGCATAAACGCTCCCGGGTATGCCATGCGGGTAGCGGACAGCCTGCGCAGGGATTTCAACGTGCGAACGGACCTGCTAAGGAGAAACTGGAAGAAACAAATTGAGCACGCAAGAAAACTGGGAATTCCCGTGGTCGTGCTGGCTGGAAAGCGGGAGGAGGAAAACGGAACCGCTGTGCTGATCCACGAAGGGGAAAGGAAAGAAGTGCGGCTGCTGGAGCTCAGCAGAGAAATCAGAACCCTTCTAAAAGGTTG
>CAYVIY010000067.1:0-3447 GCA_964451765.1 Candidatus Undinarchaeota archaeon | reverse complement strand
GAGGTAAGCCAGCCTGTCAATGGTATCAGACTCCTCAGGTCCCTTATCCTCACGGATTCTTATTATCCGGGGAAAGCGCAGGGCAAAGCCACTCCCGTAGTTCGGGCTTTTCTGTATCTCCTGAAAAGCAACTTCCACGACCACCTTCGGCTCCACCCTGACTTCCTGACCCGATTCCGCCACTATGAGGGGCTTCAGGAGGGAAGTCATGTTCTCAAACTCCTCTTCCGTCATCCCGGTCCCTGCTTTCCCCACAGGAAGGAACCCCCCCACAGGATCCCGAACCCCAAGCAGGTAACTGCTGAGCCATCTTGTCCTCTTCCCTTCACCCCACTCCGCCCCGATTATGACCAGATCGAGCGTTTCCATAACGGGCTTTATCTTGTAACCGTACCCTGTCCTCTGTCCCGGCTTGTAAGGGGCAGACAGGTTCTTCACCATTACACCTTCAGCCCCGGAAGCGAGAGAATCCTCATAAAATTTACTGGCGGAGGAAACATCGTCCGTTCGCAGATAATCAACCAGTCCGAACCCGTCCACTGGATTCACAACAGATTTCAGAACTTCAAACCGCTCCCTGAGAGGCATGTCTATCAGATTTTTTCCATCAACGTACAGAACGTCAAAAACTCTCGTTTCCACAGGTATCTGCCTGCTCATCTTCTCAATGTCGTACTTCCTTCGTATCCGCTGACTTATCCTCTGAAAAGGGAGCCATTTGCCGGATCCGGGGTCAATCCCTATGGTTTCACTGTCAAGTATGACCTCTTCATTTTTCACAGCTTTCAAAACTCTTTCAACAACCTCAGGGAACTGTCTGGTCACATCTTCCAGCCTTCGCGTGAAAATCTTCACGGTTCTGCCCATTTTGTGAATCTGAGTCCTGAATCCATCATACTTCACCTCGATCTGGGCGGGAACCCCCACCTTTTCAACAGCCTCCTCCATGCTTTCAGCCTTGTGATAAAGCATGACCTTTATGGGACGACCGGGTTTCAACCTGACATTCCTCAGCGCCCCCTCACCGGAGGCAGCGAGCTCCGCCACTTCCCCGTAGTCATTGAGAAGTGCGTGCGCCCTCTCAACAAGCCCGGAAGGAACTCCAAACGCTCTGGCTATCGCGTCCCTAACGATCCCCTCACCAACACCCATCCTGAGCTCTCCGAGAACAGTCCGCACTATGTACTTCGCCTCCTCGGGATCGGAATTGCTCAAAAGCTCTGCAAGCAGGGAGACCTTCCTGTCAACACTTCCCCCTCCCTCAGCATCAGCTATCCGCCTGAAGGACTCGTACACCTTCTCCACAGTCAGCTTTTCCCTGAAAAGGGTCATCTGCTTCCTCATAGCAACCAGAACAGCGGCAACCGAACCCAGATCTCCCTTCTTCTTCAGCAGATCAACAATTTCCTGAGAACTGGCTCCCGTGGAACGGGATATCGCTGAGACTGTCAGCTTTTCACCCACATTGAGCTCCCTGTTCATCCACGGGGGAAAAACGGAGCCCATTGAAAGGTAGGTCACCTGCCGCAGGAGGCTTTGCGGGGTCCTTTTGAAAAGGTCAGCGAGGATCCTGACTTTCTCCAGCAGGGAAGACGTACTTTCAAGCTGGGCATACACGCCGGACAGCACGGAGTACTCCACACAAAAGAAAGGACGGAATGTTAAAAACTGTTATCTTTTTTATATGCGGGAATGTATGTAAACCGTGGAAACTCTCAGGGCCATAAGAACGCGCAGAACAATACGGAGGTACAAAACCCGAGACATTCCCATGAAAATCCTGTTTGAAGTGCTGGACTGCGCGAGGTGGGCACCGACGTATATGAATGCGCAGAGCTGGGAGTTCGTGATAATCAAGAAAGAATCTGAAAAAACGGAACTTGCCAGGATAACTGGCGAAGGCTGGATCGGGAGCGCTCCTGTAGTGGTGGCGGTTCTCGCAAACCTTGACAGGGCAAGATTTTTCATAAAGGATAATGCAGAAAAGATCGCCCTGTTCGAGTGCGCAGCAGCCGCTGAAAACATGCTCCTCGCCGCGAGGGACAGGGGTCTTGGAAGCGCTGTCATACTGAACTTCGATCGCAAACAGATAGCGAAGCTGCTCGAAGCACCGGAAAGCGTTGTTCCTGTCGCGCTGGTGACTCTGGGCTACCAGGCGGAGTACCCGGACAGCGAACGTGACCCACTATCGCATTTCATTCACGTGGAAAAGTTTGGGAACCCCTGGCCGGAAAAGCTCCCGCTAAAGTATGAAAAAAAGGAGGTCAGTTCGGAATTTGTAAGGTTACTCGGTTGAGAAAACTTTTAAATACTACGAGAGCTGTTGTAATTGTAATGTGGTGATGAGGGATGATAGTACCTAAAAGACTGGTCGAGAGGGTAAAACATTTTCTTGGATTGAATCAATACGAAACTCAACTTTGGCTTGCACTTTTGACGCACGGAATTGCCACTGCAGGCGAACTGGCAGAGGCTGCTGGCGTTCCCCGCTCCAGAAGCTACGATGTTCTCGAAAGCCTCGCTAAAAAGGGTCTCGCGGTCATAAAGGCTGAAGGGAGACCGATCAAGTACGTGGCTGTTCCCCCCGAGCAGGCGCTGGAAAACCTGAAGCCGTACTATGGCGTTGTTGCGGAGGACAGAAAGGTCAATCTGGAGAACATGAAAAGCAGCCCAATCGTGAAAAATCTAGCAGACGTTTACAAGAAAGGGGAAATGGTTATGGAACTGCCAGAGCTTGTGGGGCTCGTCCGCGAAAGGAAAAACCTTTTCACACACTTCGCCACATTACTCGGACGGGCAAAGAGCGCAGTTCGCATAATGGCAACGCCTCAGGACCTCCGTGAGCTGAATATGTTTTATCTAGATATGATAAGAAATGCAAAAGCCCGGGGGGTGAAGGTTCAGATCCTCGCCCCGAAGGGAGCTGACGTGGGAGAACTGAAAAAGTACGCCGACGTGAAGGAATTTTCGGCTCCAATGCCGCGGGGAATAGTGATCGATGGCTCTGAAGCCATGATGATGTTCATGAACCCCGGTGAAGTCCACAAGAGCTTTGACGCGGGAGTGTGGGTCAACAGCGGGTACGTTGCCCAGACAATGAACAGGTTCTTCGAGGATGCCTGGAATGAATGAGAGGTGCAGACACTGCCGGTTTTTCAGGAGAAACTGGCACTGCTCGTTCTACGATTTCAACCCTCCAAGTGCCCCAGACGATCCTGCCTGCAAGAACTTTGTCAGATCAGGATCGAAATAGTTTTTTACTGTTTTTAACCATATTCAAATGTGAAAAACAGGGAAGAGTTCAGTAATCTGCTGGAAAAAATAGACCCCGAGAGGGAAAAGGGATTTTATTACCACGTTGGAAGCGCTCCCGTGCTAATAATCGCCCCCCACGCAGGCAGAAAAATAATAGAACCCCTCCCCGGAAAAAAGATAAACCTCAGGGAG
>CAYVIY010000066.1:2952-3529 GCA_964451765.1 Candidatus Undinarchaeota archaeon | reverse complement strand
TTAACATTTTTAAATAACTACACACGTTACTTTAGTGAACCACTCAAATGAACTTGATGAAGTTACGGGCATTGTCGAAAGCGCGTATTCAAACCTCACAAGGGAAATGGACGTTTTTGACATAATCGATACAGAAATAACCAGTCCGACCCGGGTTGAACTTTACAGGGAGTTTGGCAAGAACGAAAGGAAAAGACTAAACGAACCGCTGAATCTCCTCAAGTCAATTCAGGTAGCTCCTTCACCGGAAACAGCTCCAGAGGACCGGAGGGAGGAAAGAACTGTAAAAGTCTATCTGGCTGAATCCAACAGTCCTGTTATCAAAAAAATAAAGGAATACCCTGACGAAATGCTCAAAGCGATGTACGAAGTTTGCAGGGTAAATCCCCCCATGAAAAAGTATGCAGTTCTTCCGAGCACAGGCAGAACCTACGAAGTTGTGGGACACGTTAACGTGCTTCCCGTCGCGTTTATGGGAGCAGATCCCGTGTACATCCGCATAGGTGGACTTCCCCAAGAAAGGCTTGGGTTGAAATACGTTGAAATAGGTTATGTCCTGTCGGGCTCAGTCGAGCGG
>CAYVIY010000066.1:1796-2942 GCA_964451765.1 Candidatus Undinarchaeota archaeon | reverse complement strand
GGAGTTTGAGACCTACGACTTTCTGATCATATACGTACCGCGAAACGGCGACTCTTTGGAGTTCAGAGACCTGCGTGATGAAAATTTCAAAGAGCTGGGTTTTCTGGACATGTCCAAGTTCAAGCTGGTGGCGGAACGCACCGGTCTGGACGTTCCCGAGGAGCTACCTGATGCGTACCAGTTCATAGTCGGCGAAGCCGACAGCAGGATTGAAATCGTAGCGGGGTATGATCTAAATGGGAAATGAATATGTTGAGAAACTGATGCCGTGGATAGAAGCGTGGAAAAAGGGAAAGCTGAAAGAAGGAAAGTACAAAGGTCACCCGGTTATCCCTATGTTCGGGGAGGTGGATCTGGGCGAAGGGGTTGATCCCATTAAGCTGGACATAACCGTGGTTCTCGAATCCGACATTGAGGATGATAAAACGGGGGACAAGCTGAGATACCTGCTGCTTTCCCTGCTGGAAAGAGTTCCCCCCAGGGCAACAACTCTGATAAACAAGTACCTTCCATATTCAGAGATAGTCACGGGAAAAAGAACCAAACAAACAGTGTATTTCGTATTTCAGAAGTACGCAGCACAGGATAAAGAAGATGCAGGCAAGGTGGTGTTTCTGGACGACGGGATACTCAAAGCCGTGTACAAGACCGATGAGGAACATTACCGTTTCCTCATCGTTGAAAGCATAGACAACCCAAAGGTAAACAATTACCACGGAATCATGTATAAAACATGGTGGGGGGAAAAAGTGGTCATCTTTCCGCTTGATGACCTGTCCTGGACAGCTTACTCAATGGAAGACATACAGGAAGAAAGGATGTCCCAGCAAATCGAAGAAAGAGAAAAAGAACAGGCTCCAAGCTACATTATTTAGCTTTTATTTTCTTCCAGACCATTTCAGCGGCACTTTCATACTCCACGAGCTCGTCCGGGCTGAACCAGTAAGCCACCTCGTGCTCCGCTTCCTCCCTGTTCCCGCTTGCGTGAATTATGTTGAACAGGCTGCGGAACTCCCTGTTCGCCCACTCAAAGCTGTCAGGACTGAAATCTCCACGGATCGTGCCAGCAGGTGCGGAGAACGGCTCTGTGAACCCGACAAGCGCCCTGACTTTCTCAATCGCCCTGTTCCCTTCCCATACCATAGC
>CAYVIY010000066.1:0-1786 GCA_964451765.1 Candidatus Undinarchaeota archaeon | reverse complement strand
AAATGTACTTCTCAAGCCAGCTCTTTATCACCTTACCTATCTCAACGGGATCACCCGTCCCCATCTCCTCAGCCACATCAATTCCCAGCTTTTCATACCCTTTCAGGGTCTTCTCCCCCACGCTCCTGAACCACTCTTCACTGCTGGGGTAGAATCCTTCCACCTTCTCTGGAGAGGGCCTGACCATCTTTATGGCAACGAGCTTCAGTCCCGCCCGCTCCAGCCTGCCTACGATCTCTCCAACAAGTCCCCGCATAACTCCGTCCGGCTTCACCATTGAAAAGGTCCTTTCGACTGCCATACAATGCTTCCGGGAGGGCATTAAAAACCTTCCCCCTGATACCTGCCCCCGTACCTGCCAGACGCACTACCCCTTATGAAAATCAGCTGGGCAACCCGGGCGTTCCTGTGTAGCACGATCCTGTGAGGGTTGAAAACCTGCAAAAGTCCCTGTCCCCTTCCCTCATAGCCGGGATCCCACAGAGCCCCGAAAACAGTCGCCCCCATTCGCAAGAGGCTGGACCTCGGAAGAAGTATGCCGATGCAGTCCTCAGGGATCCTTACTGTTTCACCGTAACGGATTCTGTAGACTCCCGGCTCCAGCGGGATTTTCTCATCAAAAACCAGCTTTTCCCCCTCCGGTATTTTTCTGTTTTCGTTGGAAAAGTCTATTTCACCCGGCTCAACCAGCCTCTCGACCTCTGAAACGGTCAGATCAACGCCGGCAGGCTGAACCTGCCTGCCATCCAGCACATCAACAAATTTCGCAATTTCCCTTCCCGAAAGGAACATTCAAGTCAACCCCGGAAAGAATTAAAAAAACAGCGGCAAGCCCGGGCATACCTTTATATACACTCCCGCATTACCGCTGCACAAAGGTGAGCAAATGGCAAACGTTGCAGAACTTACCCCTCGAAGCAGGGGAGTGGAATTGACCGTTAAGGTCGTGGAAAAGCTCGACGAGCGAGAAGTGACGGCAAGGGCGAGCGGAAGACAGCACAAGGTTGCAGAGTTTCTTGTCGGAGACGACAGCGGGTCAATAATAATGACCCTCTGGGACGATGACATAGAAAAAGTAGAGGTGGGCAAGACTTACGACGTGAAAAACGCTTTCATAAGCACGTTCAAGAACTCAATGCGCCTCAACACCGGCAGGTACGGGAGCATCGAGGAAAGCTCCCAGGAAGTCGAAGCCAACACAGAAAATAAAATGAGCGACTAGTTTGTGGAGAACAAGCCGAGAAGGAGGCGCTTTTAAGCCCTCTTTTTTATTATTTTACTTCCACCCGCGGGAAGAACCCGCTGAACTTCATTCACATCTGCTTTCAGGATTCTGGCAACTTCCCTTGCAATCCTGCCCTGCTTTTCCTGCCCGGGCTCGAGCAACACAAATTTTTCCGCCCATTTCTCAATGGCTGATCGCGGCCCGGCTGCCACGCTGCTCGCCTTAACGCCAACAGCCACCCCCAGCGGGACCTTTCCCAGCCAGTTCTTCTTCCCGTATATCATGAAAGCGCCCTTTTTCAGGTACTCCCCTGCAGGGGCACTCTTGCTGACCTGCTCCCCCCTGACCCAGTAAACTTCCACGTTGCCATACCCGAGCCGCCAGGCTCTGGAGAAACTGGCAGCAGCCACAGCCGCCTCACCTACTTCCACTTCAGCCGGATTCTCCGAGAGGATCGTGAAGAAAGGCGCCCCCACTATGTTGGCGTGCAGGACTATGCTGTCATTCCGCGTGTGTTTCTTTATCAGAATTTCATTCGTGGTCGCATCTCTTCCACCGATG
>CAYVIY010000065.1:0-3670 GCA_964451765.1 Candidatus Undinarchaeota archaeon | reverse complement strand
ATATGCTGGGGATCGGAGATCCCCACGTATACAGCGTGAACCGATGTTCGGTTCTTCTGGATCCCACCCCCCGCACTCCCTCGTGTTACCGAGCGAAGCGAGCGCCCCTACTCTCCTGCATATAACTCAGTTTACCTCGTGACCCGCGCGTTCTTCACGATTTCGTACAGCTCTCTCGCTTTCCCTTTCTCAAAGTGGGATCTTATCGGGCTTATTATCTCATCAAGCTTTTCTGCAACTGCCTCCTTGAGATCCACGGGGTGGATTTCTCCTCCGACAAACATTCTCTCGAGCTCTTCATAGCTCAGGGCTTCTGTCGGTCCTCCATACTTTTCGGGGCGGTTTATCTCGATCCTGTCAAACCTGCGGAAAATTATGTTCTTCGCTATGTCCAGCAGGGGGTTGTTTTCAACCTGCTTTGCAGGGCAGTACGCCTTGCGGATCTTGTCAAATATTTCTTCCCTGCTGTCGTGGATGAATATTGCCGTTTCCGGCTTGCTCTTGCTCATTTTGAGCTCGACCTGATCTTTCCCCATGCGCTTGCCAGCCTGAAGTCCTGCTATCAGGTGGTGGTGGATCGCGATCGGTTTTTTCTTTCCGAGCTTTTCTGCAATTTCTCTTGCAAGCATATTTACTTTTCTTTGATCCATTCCGAGCTGGCAGATGTCCACCCCTTTTCCGTCGTTCAGCATGAATATGTCCGTTGTCTGCATCAGCGGGTAGATCAGCAAAGCAGGTTCCCTGACTTCGCTCTCTTTTCTTCCCGTTATTGTTGTCGCCCTGAGAACGCGTTTCATCGTGGTTGATCGGGAGATCTGAAGGAACGTTTCCCAGTACCCTTCTCTCTTTATCAGGTCGCTCGCCCACACAATTTTTACTCCGTCCATTTTCATGCCCGCGGCTTTCCAACCCTCTATGAAGTACTCCCCCGCTTTTCTTATCAGGTCAATGTCCCCGCCGAGTTTCCGATTGAGGTATGCGAACCAGTCCGCGATGTAAAGAATGAATGTTACTCCAGCTTCAACGAAATCGTTAGTTTTTATCGTCCTGACCAGTCCCGTTCCAAGGTGCATGAGCCCGCTGGGTTCGAACCCGTCATAAGCCACCGCGTGCTTCTGGCTTTCCAGCAGTTCCCTCAGCTCATTTTCCGTGACTATTTCCTCTGTCGGAGGAAGTTTGATCAGTTCAATTTTTCTGTCAATGTCCATAAACGGTTTACAGTGTGTGTTTAATAAGTGTAATTGAAACATACATAAATTATTACTTGAAAATGATGATGTGCGGTGCGTGTTCACCCCCGAGCGGGGGATAATCCTGATGGTGACGGATGTATGCTTTTCCTTGAGCAGGCACCGAATTATGTTTCCCTGACAGATGGTAAGCTGGAAGTTCGCAGGTTTTGATCGACACTTTTTTATTGGGACTTCTTTTCTTCTGGTATGGAAAAAGCCGAGTTTGTCGTGGATACAAAGGACTGGAAAGCATTTTACAGGATGAGTTATGATGGAAACACCGACAGGCTCTGGAATTTCGGATTTCTCGTTGACGGGACCATTCACGTCAAACTCGGAAAGCTCGCTCCTTCCCTGTCGGACTCTGCAAAGAAGATCGCTGCGGAAAGCGGTCTCTCAGATGCCGTTAAGGAGCTCGCTAAAAAGATAAAGAAGGAAGCGAAGAGGAGTGGGGCTCCCGCAAAGGTCGCGGAGATGTGGCTTGCTCGCGAGGTTATGAAGGAACTCGGACTCAAAACGTACCCTGAGCAGAAGGAACTCCGCAAGATACTGAAAGAAATATAAAACACCCTTCTGTTTCTTTCTATGTCCGTCCTCGTTTACGGTGCTGTTTTCATGGCTCTGGGCATATGGTTCATACTTTACGTGTTTTTCAGGGCGGTTTTCTTTTTGAGGTTTGTTGAGCTCGCGCTGGCTTTCGGGCTTGCACTCCTCCTGAAAAACCTTGGATGGGCAGATGAGCTTGCCTATTTTGCTCTTGGGATGACTCTCGCTCTCGCTTACTTTTTGAGAAAGATTTAGCTGCTTTCCTCTTCCTCTTTTTTGGGCTCCTTTTCTCCCTTCTCGTCCGTCAGCCCGCTCAGGTTGAGGAGCATCGCCTGTCTTGATGCCTCCTTCACTCCCGTGGGAACTCCGGGGAACGCTGTCGGGAAGACTATCTTTGTGCTGGGCCCTTCAGCCAGCTTGGGCAGGGTCTCTTTCAGGTAGAGATACGAAAGTGCCTTGTCGTCCAGCTTGCTCGCCGCCTCCGCTATGGCTTCTATCAGCGTGCGCTGAGCCCTTGCCTGGTACTGGGCTGCAGCCCACTCTTCCTTGGCTTTCCTGCGCAGGTGCATTGCCTGCTGGATGGGCTCGGGGATGCGTATGTTCTGCACCTCCACGTCCACTATGGTTATTCCCCATTCCTCTGTCATGGGCTCTATCTTGACCTTGACGATGTCATTGACCTTTTCAATCTCTCCGTAAAGCTCGTTTAGGGTCAGGTTACTGGAAATATCCCGCAGGGCAGCATACACATAGCCCTGCAGGGTTTTCTTGAAGTTTTCAACGGCGAGTATGGCTTTTTCCGGGTTTTTGATCTTGTACAGCACGATTATATCTATTCCCACGCGGATTTCGTCGGCTGTTATGACTTCCTGCGGGGGCAGGTCAAGCCTCTGCACCCTCAGGTCGAGTTTTACAGCCCTTTCAAAGAATGGCACGATTATGACCCATCCGGGACCTGCGATCCTGTGAAAGTGTCCCATTCTGAAAACTGCCAGTCTTTCGTATTCCTTGACTTCCTGGATTATGCCCACCGCTCGCAGGAACTGAATGAATATCAGCAGGACCAGAACGGTGAGAATGTACGTGGTGTACTGGCGGACTGCGGGGACGAAGAGAAGGATGGAAGTCGCGAAAATTATTATCAGGAGAACGAGCTCCATCTCCTTCTGTGAAATTTTCTGGAATGTTTCAACAGGGGACCCCACATTAGTGAGTATCAAAGGGAATATAAAAGAGTGATTGTTCTGGTGATGTGGTGAAGATCGGACTTGAGATACACCAGCAGCTGGATACGGGGAAGCTGTTTTGCGCGTGCTCTGGCGGGTTGAGTGACGATTACGACTTTGAGTTCACCCGCAGGTTGAGACCTGTGATCAGTGAAATCGGTGATGTTGACAGGGCGGCTGTTGAGGAGTTCTCGAGGCTGAAAAAGATAGTTTACCGGGCGAGCCGTTCTAATTCCTGTGCGGTTGAGTGGGACGAGGAGCCCCCGCGGGAGATGAACCGCGAGGCGCTTCGCGTTGCGTTGCAGATAGTAAAGCTGCTGGGCGCAAGGACGGTGGATGAAATTCAGGTCATGAGAAAGATGCTGATCGATGGCTCCGCCGTGTCCGGATTCCAGCGGACTGCCCTCATTGCAACGGACGGGGAAGTTGAGGGAGTTGGAATTCAAACGGTCTGCCTCGAGGAGGATTCCGCCCGGCCCGTGCGTTCGGAGGGAGGTGTTAAAGTTTTCAACCTTGACAGGCTGGGCATTCCTCTGGTGGAGATTGCCACGGCCCCCGACATAAAGAGCGGGGAGCAGGCGAAGCGGGTCGCCCGTCGCATAGGGGAGCTTTTGCGGATGGTCAGGGTCAGGCGGGGGCTCGGGACGATAAGGCAGGACCTCAATG
>CAYVIY010000064.1:0-3726 GCA_964451765.1 Candidatus Undinarchaeota archaeon | reverse complement strand
CTTCTGTATGTGTCAATAAATGCAGACCGGTTTAAAAGGTGAGTTGAGAAGTTTGCCGGTTTGCCAAAGTTAAAAAATTTCCCCGTCTTTTTACTGTGTGAAATACACCCTGCACGTGCTGCTGGTCGGGATGTTGCTGTTTTCAATTTACAGTTATGCAGGACTGGTCCGGGAGAGAAAGCAGGTTATGAACCTGACGCTTGAAGTCGGAGCACTGGAGGAGAGAGTGAATGAACTGGAAGGGGATCTTGCCGTGAGTAACAGAAAAATCGCATCTGTTGAAAACCGGCTCGAAAATCTTGAAGAGCTGTTCAACGAGACAATTGTTGAGCAGAATGCGGAAATAGGGACTCTCCGCGGAGAACTTGAGAGCATCAAAACGGACATGAACTATTACTTTGACTGGTTCAAAGCTAACTCCAATCTGGATGTTCCTGACACGCGTGTTCGTGATTTGAGAGATTCGATTGATCCGTGCATTTCCTCCGTCGTTTCTCTCGCGTGTATCGGTTTTATGAACAGTGATTACCTTCACCTCTCTTACTTTGAGGATACAGAGGCTGGCAGGGTTGATTTCATACAGAATGTGACCTGCACCCTGCGGAGGGGTGGCGGTGACTGTGAGGACTTTGCTACCCTCTTTATGGCTGAGCTGAACTATGCGAAGAACAGGGCGGATTACTTTGAGGCGTGGAAGCCCGGAGAGGGGACGTATAAGCTGTATGGTGACTGGTACCTGAGAAACGCGGAGCCCGTTCTCCTTTCGGGGAGGAACGTGTATGTGGTGTGCTATTCCAGTACGGGTGCGGGACACTGTTTGAATGCCATATGTGAGGAAGATGCAGTAAGCCGCCTGAAAAGCACGAGAAATATTGATAGAGCTCTTTCAACCTGCGTTTTTGTGGAACCTCAGGACTACGGGATTGTCAGGGAGGTCCTGCACGAGGGTAATGTCACCTTCATCGGAGATGATCCTTTAGTCGGATGGCTTTTGATTATGGATTCCAGTGACCTCTGCCTGCTCTCAAGGACGGAGGGAACATGGAAGTGCTTTTCGGATGTTGCATCTGAAATAGAGAGAGTTTTAAATAACACATCTGACTGACTCTTTGAAGGGGCCGTAGCTCAGTGGGAGAGCGCTCGGCTGAAGACCGAGTCGTCGTGGGTTCGATCCCCACCGGCCCCATTATGCCAAGAATCAGGGATCTGCGAAACGATGATGGGAGATACAGGGAAGTTCTGCGCAGGAGGTTCCTGGCGGGGCTCGTGCCTGAGCTTGAGAAAGGTATTTCCCTCTATGAGACATTTGTTCGCAAGAAAAAGATGCTCGATGACCTCAGGGCCGAGAGAAACAGGCTGGGGAAGGAGTTTTCCCGGACAAAAAATCCCGGGCTAGTGGAGAAAGTCAGAGAAATCAAAAAAATGATTGAATCTATCGAGAAAGAGGTGTCAGGTCTTGAAGAGGAGATGCGGAGGATCGAGCTCGTCCTTCCAAACTGGCTGCACGATAGGGTTCCCATCGGGAAAGATGATGCCCGTAACGTTCCCATCAAGTATGCTGGAACTCCCCGCGTCCTTCCTGAAAACGAGCTTCAGTTCAAAGGAGCTTTTCCGGATGTGAAATATGTGCTGAAAGGGGGGCTCCTGCACCACGCAGACCTCGTTCAGAAGTTTGACCTTGTTGACCTTGAGTCCGCGGGAAAGCTTGCCGGGGCAAGGTTTTACATAGAAAAAGGGAAACTTGCCACGCTTGATCTTGCATTCACGCTCTGGGCGTTCAACGAGTTCGTGAAAGCCGGTTTCCGCCCCATCATTCCCCCCGAGCTTATGCGCAGGAGCGTTGAGGAGCGGATAGCGTACTTCACGGCTTTCGAGGATTCAATATACGAGCTGAAAAACGACGGGCTGATACTCATCCCGACATCGGAGCACCCTCTCGTTGCTCTGTTTGAAAACAGGCTGTTCAATGAAGACGAGCTTCCTCTGAGACTCGTTGCATTCACTCACGCTTTCCGCAGGGAAGCCGGGGCTCACGGCAAGGACACCAAGGGGATCTTTCGGGTTCACCAGTTCGGGAAGATCGAGCTTCACAGCATGACGACCCTCGACGGGGATGAGAAGGAGCTGGATTTCCTGAGGGAAACGATAGAAAACCTCGTGAAGGAGCTGAACATCCCTTACAGGATCGTTCTGAACAGCTCGGGGGACATGGACAAGCGGGCTTACCTCCAGATGGACCTGGAAGGGTGGTTCCCTGCTCAGAACACGTTCAGGGAGCTTCACTCTCTTGCCACGATGAAAACCTGGGTTTCCGAGAAGCTCAACATAAAGGTTCTCAGGGGGTCTGAGAAAGAGTTCGTGGCCAACCTGTACGCCACAGGGTTTGCCGTTCAGAGGACCCTGCTGGCGATGTTCGTGAACAACTACGATCCCGACAGTGAAGTTATCCGGATTCCGCGCGTCCTTCAGCCTTACTGTGGCTTTTCAGAGATAGAGCTTCACTCTTGATAATCCATCCACGTTCTTGGCATGTACCTTTTGAGCCCCTCTTTCCAGAGGAGGAGAGCGAGGATGGCGTGCAGTGTCAGGACGAGCAGGAGGGGGATCAGGCTCGCTTCCCCCTTTGCTATCTTCACAGGATAGAAGCTCGCCATGGCTCCCGGCAGTATGACGTAAGGGAGCGGTTTGAGCCAGTCGGGCAGTACAAAGCTTGGCCAGTGGCTGAAGCTTGTTATTCCAAAGAAAATCGCGTTTCTCGAAGCCTGTGTGGTGTCATTGATGAAGAAGTACGCTGAAATTGTCGTTATCCAGACCAGTGTGTAAAGCGCGAAGCCGAACGGTAGCAGGGCAATCAGCCTGGGGCTTGCTCCGGAAACCGCAAGCACCGTTATCCCGAGGAGGAAGTCTCCGATCGAGTCCGGCTGTATCTTCCTGAGAGCCAGCTGCAGGAGGGGGCTTGCAGGTCGTGTCAGGTACCTCTCCATTTTCCCTTCAACGATGGATTCGAATCCGTTTTTCAGCCCCCCGAACACGGTGGTGGACAGCCCCATAGATGCAAGGAAGAACCCGTAAGCCTGCAGGTAATCTCTGACGCTCATTCCGTAAAAGCTGGGCAGGTTGTAAAAAATCAGGAAGATAGACCCAACCCAGAAGAGGTCGTTCAGGATCATTCCAGCTATCTGAATGAGCGTGGACTTCTTGAAGTGCGCGGCGACTTTCAGGTTGAGCTTCATCCTTTCAATTACCCAGTACATACTTCTTCACCGCCATCTTTTCCGTGTATTTTGCAATCAGGTAAAGGAGCGCAGCGTGAAAGATCGCGAGCAGGAAATCCCTCCAGCTGAACCCGAAAACCGATGCGTAAGCTGGAAAGAATGCGATCGACCTGAAGGGGAGGGCATCGAGCAGGATTCCCAGCTTTCCCTTTATTACGCTGAGCGGAATGATCGCTCCCCCCGTGATTATCTTGAACTTGGTTGTTACCCATGCAGCGGGCTTTGCCTCACCTATCCAGACTGCACTCAATCCGATGATGAATGCTATGAAAAATGAAATGGTGAATGAAAGCGGGAAGAGGATGATAAAAATAGGGGAAGGGAAACCGGCGAAAACGAAGAAGGGTATTGCGAACGGCAGGATGAACAGGAATGTTGCGGTTCCCCTGCCCAGGTCGTAGAGGTAGTACTGATAGATCAGGCTGCTGGGCTTGGTCAGGAGTGGGTCCAG
>CAYVIY010000063.1:1802-3736 GCA_964451765.1 Candidatus Undinarchaeota archaeon | reverse complement strand
GTTCTGAGCTATGACAGAAGACCTCTCCTCTCTTCTTCTCATCGTTATAATTTATATTTGCTAAAAGAGATGTTGACTTTTATATTATCATACTCCCTCAAGATTTTGGGAGTACGATCGTATACCGCTTCGAATATAGTGTTGGGGGAGTTACTTAACAATCGAAACCCCCAGACATTTTCAGGATTGACCTACTTTTGATCCGATTGACCCATTTCACATCTTTGGGAATTTTATTTTAAAGAATGCTGCGAATAACTTATGATGGATGTCAGTGTCATTTCAACAGTTTTTAACGAGAAAGATTCGATAGACTCCCTGCTTGATTCCCTCCTTTCCCAGACGTTCAAGCCTTCGGAAGTTGTGATCGTTGACGGCGGATCGACTGACGGGACGTGGGAGAGGATACAGAAATGGAAGGAGAAGTTTGAAAGCGCAGGTATAAAATTCAAAGCGATAAGGGAGGAGGGGGCGAACATTGCCCGCGGGAGGAACGTTGCGATAGAAAACGCGAGCTCAGACCTCATTGCCAGCATTGATGGGGGGTGCGTTGCTCACAAGGACTGGTTGAAGGAACTTTGCAGGAGATATGAAGAGACGGGTGCGGACGTTGTGACGGGTGCATACGAGGCTATTACAGGGGGCGATCTTGAGAAAAAGATAGCCCGGGTTGTTGTGCCGGACAGGAACAGGTTCAGAGATGGTGTTGAGGCGAGCTCGAGGAGCGTCCTGTTCAGAAAAGAGGCGTGGGAGAAAGTTGGGGGATATCCTGAAAATCTTTACACTGCGGAGGATTCCACGTTCAATTTCAACCTCAAGAGGGCAGGTTTCAGATTCGCTTATGCGAGGAACGCACTGGTTTACTGGAGGATGCGTCCCTCCCTCAGGAAGTTCGCGAAACAGTTTTTCAATTACGGGAAGGGTGATGCGAAGGCGGGAACATTCCTGTGGTTTTTCAGGGATCCGAAAAACAAGGACGCGAGAGGTTGTTTCTACGTCATATCTCTGACAGCTGCAACCCTTCTCCTTTCGTTCATTAAACCCTTTTTTCTCCTGATCGCCCCATTGATTTTCTTTCTTGAAGGTGTTTTCAGGTCCAGATCCCTGGGGGACCTGTTTTACCTGCCTTTCCTGATGCTATTGAAGCGGGCGAGTTACCTGATGGGGTTCCTTTACGGTCTCTTTTTCGAGGTAATCCACCGCTTTTCCAAGAGGTAGTATCTCGTAGCCGTCAAGAACGCTTTCAAGCTTCTCTGTGTTCAATCCTTCATAATCTGCGTGGATGTAAACCCTCGCAAGTTTTCTGGAGAGTTCCTTTCTGAACGTTTCTTCGTTTTCCTCGAGCGTTACCTTTGAACTCAAGGGTATCTCCAGAATTTTTCCCCGACCCGTTTCGACCTGGAGGATCCTTTCACCGAGTCTGGATGACACATAGTCAATGCCAAGGAGAGAACAGATTCTGTAGACTTCAGCAGACATAACGAATCCAGGGGGTACGAAGCCTGCGGGCTTTTTTCCAAGAATTTTTTCGAAACTTTTCACAGCCTTCACGATTTCCTCTGACCTGTTTATCCTTTCAAACCCGTGAACCCATCTCAGGTGGTTCCACCCGTGAATCCCGGCTTCGTGTTTTTCTGCCACAGCCCTAATGATTTTCCCGTGGCATTTTCCGAGGCATTTCGGAAAGAGGAGTCTTTTCACTATTCCGGATATGCCATATCTCCTTCTCAGGACTCCTGAGTCAGAGTAAGTTTTCCTGAACCGGATTATATCCATCAAGTTTGCTTCCTTTCCCATTACGAAGAAGAAAGAGGCGCTTATCCCGAGCTGCTTGAAGAGCTTGAGGAGGGACGGTACCCCCCGGGTCAAACCAGTGTAGCCATCCACATCAACCCTTAGAAACCTGACATCTTTTTCCACAGCAACCTCACCTT
>CAYVIY010000063.1:0-1792 GCA_964451765.1 Candidatus Undinarchaeota archaeon | reverse complement strand
CCTTTTTCGGGAATTTTTTCGGGTTTCGCAGAACAGACAGCACGTGACTTCCAAGCCTTTCGCTGAACGTTGAGAGCCTGTTGAGCTGTATGTCTCTTACAACAAACTTTCCTTCATTTATGGCGTCAAAATCTCCCAGAGTCACGACATTTCCAACCTCCTGCAGGAAGTGGGCGTCGCTTCCTCCAACAACAGGTATTCCAAGTTCGACAGCTCTTACAAACGCAAGGATATTCTGTTTCATTCTCGTTCTGCCGTTTATTGCTTCTATTGCGTCAAACTTTTTCAATAAGTCCTTGCTAAGGTCCAGATATCTGCCGAGATGGGCAAGTATTGCGATTCCTCCCTGTTCCTTTATGCTGTCCAGAACACTGTTCGCATCGCCCCTTTCAATTTCTTCCTGTATGTTCACCGCTATTATGTCGCAGCAGTTTGCACTCACTTCCTCTGCGCAGATTATTTGCGGGTGATTCACTTCTGGTAGGGAATTGTGCTCCAGAAGGATTATGTTCAGGCCTTCTTTTTCCAGCTTTTTCACGAGAGCTCTTTCTGAAATGAGCGCGTCTCCCTTTTTCAAATGCACGTGGAAGTCTATCCTTTCAGCATTCCCCACAGAGTCCACCCCATCCTTGCAACAGTAGGTACCGGATCTGATATCAGGTACTGAACATCTTTTTTGATGTAAGGGTTGAGCAGGTCCCGGAGGCTTTCAAAGGCTGCCTTAAATTTGTTTTTTGCTGTTTTTATTCTCCACGTGTCCTCAGGCAGGAGCCATTGAAACCGGACAAAGTTGTAACCGTCAAACTTTATTTTTTCACCCCTTACCAGATCAAGATAGAGCTTCGGGAAATTGACCCCGGAGGATATCGCGAGATCAAGGCTCCCCCAGAATTTTGCGTTGATCTCAAGTATGTAATCCCCTTTAAACTCGACCATTGCGACCCCGTTCCACTTCAATCTGTCCAGAACTTTCTTCCCTTCTTCAAAAAGCTTGAGAGAAAAGAAGCTCTTCGAGAAGGAGCTAACCCCGCCACTTTCTGGAAACTCTCTTATTCTTTCGTGCATGAAAAAGGCTTTCAGCTTTCCTTGGTTGTATATGGCAAAGAAACCTCTTCCTTTCCCTTCCACCTTTTCCTGCACGATCTGCGGGCCCAGTTTTATTCTTCTTTTCACTATGTTTCGCAGTTCTGTTTTGTTTTTTGCATACTCAACTTTCCTGCCAACCATTTCCTGCGAGGATTTAACGACTGCAGGGAATTTATTGAAATCATTTATGTCTGTCAGATCATTTACGAAGATGGTTTCCGGGATTCTTATTCCCCTCCTCTGTGCGAACCTGTAAAACTTCACCTTGTCCGCCACGGTTTCAACTGACCTGCTTGGGGGTATTTCAAATTTCAAATTGATGCTTTTCCTGTACTTCGAGAGCAGTGTGTTCGTGTGGTAGCCTATCGGGACGAGTATGTCCCCACCCATCTCTTCAAGCTGTTTAACCATATCAAAGAACCCGCTTTCGGGCGGGTATTCCTTATGTGTCACGCTTTTCCACACAAATCTCGAAAAAGAGGTTGGATTGCGCTTTTTGTGCGAAGCGACTGCTATTTTTTCCCCTCTCAAAGCTCTCACGGCAGCCAGCCCGTGTTTCGTGTGTGAATCCGTTACGCAGACAATTTCTTCAGCCATTCCTCACGTTAAGTTTCAGGCTTTTTTAACACTTGACTTTGTGAAATCAAGGGGCGGCTCCCCCTAAGTAAGCCAGTATCCCTTTCTGAGCGTGCAGTCTGTTTTCTGC
>CAYVIY010000062.1:0-3809 GCA_964451765.1 Candidatus Undinarchaeota archaeon | reverse complement strand
TATCTTTTTCCTTTTTCTGCATAACATAGAAAATCAGCACATCTCCGGGCTTTACCTGGCTTATTGTTTTCTCGTATTTTTTGCTCACACCCCAGATCCCGTGTTTTTTGACAACATCCCAGTTTTCAGAGGTGGTGATGCAGAGCCAAGATGACATAGTGGTTTAAGGGGCAGGGATTATTAAAGAATTGTGCAGTAGAAATATTATCGCGAATGGGGTACAGTTCAAAATTGGAATCGTCGAAAGATCTGAAAAGGGTTAGTTGGATAGGGAACTGTCAGTCCACAAAATAACGGGCAGCAATGATGAGGAACATGGCACCCATTGCATACTTCCATATTTTCACACCGATTTCTGGAGACAATAGCAATGCAATTCCTAATGCGATGAAGGATATGCCAAAGAGGTCCATCACTACCCCGCTAACGCTCTTTAACCCTTTCTTCCCCTTTGTTCTCCACAGGTCAACCAGGAAACCCAGTCCGGCAGAGATGAAAACAAGTTCAACCAGCTTGTTCAGCATTATTCCCAGCCCGATACCGGCGAATGTGAGTGGAAGTGTCACTCCTTTCTTTTTCAGCTTTGCCATGTAAAAAACTGGATGAGGAGATATTAAAACAATTCTTGCGAGTGAACTTTTGGAAATCTGTCAGGCCTCAAATGGTTGCTGTTCTATCGCCTAAATGAAAAATCCGTGGGGGATCCAGAACGTATGCATCGGTGGGTGCTGCTGTGCTGCCTTCGGCAGCACATTTGGTCCAGCAGCAAAACTACAGTTTTGCATTCCGGAACCGATCTGGGGCGTAAAGCCCCCAAATGGCTTGCGTAGTGTTGCCGACTGTAAGGAGGCAGCACGGTTTTGATCGAACTTTTCTCAAAAGCGAGCTTTAGGAAAGCTCGACCAGAAAGTGTTTTGCCATTCGGGCTCGATAACACACCAGCAGTGTCAAAAAGCAGGAGGGGGAACCGAAGGGGTTCCCCCGCATTCCCGCTGGGGAGGGGAGTCGAACCCCTAACCCCCGAGGGGACCGGATCTCGAGTCCGGCGCCTTACCATTCGGCCACCCCAGCATAGTGTTGCCGAACGCAGTGAGGCAGCACATTTGGTCCAGCTTTATCAAAGCTGGCCAGGCGGCCACCCCAGCACAGTGCTGCTGGCAGGCGCCACGCTCCATCAATCAATATAGCAAAGCCTATTTAACACCTTTGATGTAAAAATGGTATGGCAAAAAAAGAAAGTGAGCTCATACAGGAAGCAATTCAGAAACCTTTCAAGGACTACACGAAGCTGCTGATAGGTGCTGCACTGAGCCTTGTGCCCATACTGAACTTCATTCCGATGGGCTACGCGGTGAAGAATGCGAAGACACCCAAAAAGCTTCCGGAATTTGATTATGTCAACGACTTTATCCTTGGACTGAAACTTTCAGTGGTTTCGCTGGTGTACCTCGCAGTGCCTGTTGTTGTGGCAGCATTGCTCTGGGTTGCAGACTACCGAACAGTGGGAACTGCTCTGGGAGCGCTGGTCGGACTTCTGCTGATAATCCCCGCGATCAGGTCCTCCCTGGAGCTTGGCAGGACGGAGAGTTTGAGCGCTGCGCTTGATATCAACAGGATGCTGCAGGAGAGCTACAGTGCAAAGTTCCTGAAAACAGTAGTGGGTGTTCTTCTGATAGGAGTGGGATTCGGTATAGTGTCAACGCTGGTTGCAAATGTTCAGCTGATCGGATGGATCGCGGCAGCACTGCTCGAGTTTGCAGGGGCTGTTGCGGTATGGAGCTATGCTGGCTCCACTTTCTAAATCTTTTTATATTTTATTAACACACCTCTCTGTGGATTCGGAACAGCTGAAGCAGAAACTGAAAGAAGTTATTGATCCGGAGCTCGGGCTCAATATAATCGATCTCGGTCTGGTTTACGGGATCAAGGTAGATTCCGGCAGGGCAAGGATCACTCTGACCCTCACCACACCCACCTGTCCTCTTGGGGCGTTCATACTGGGAAATGTTGAGGAAAAGATCCGGGAAGCCGGGCTGGAGCCGGAGATTGACCTGACATTTGATCCTCCGTGGACACCCGATCGGATGAGCCCTGAACTGAAAAAGAGATTCGGATTCAAATGAGGATTTTTGTCAGGGCGTAAAGTATGAGAAATATGAGGAGTATAAGAAGCGCCAGCTCGTTGATTCCCGTCTCGGGCGGGGTTGCGGGTTTTTTGACTTTTTTCCGCAGGTCTGCTGTTGTGACGGCCTTCCTTATGTTGTCCAGCTTTTCCCGCTTGCTTTCCGTCTTTATCCCGAGTTCCTTCAGATATCCTGCAAGCTCCTTTTTTTTGATCCCGTATTCGAACGAAAGGTAAACGAACGCTTTCTTGATTCTCTTGAGAAGGAGTTTTTCCCGCTCACCTCCCACCTTTTCAGCCTCCCGCTTAAGCTTCTTGAAAAAGCTGAGAAAAAGGAAGAGTGCATCCCCTCTGTCATAGCCCCCCTTTTCTACCTCAGCAACCAGCTTTTCGAACTCCCCTTTGAGTGAAGGGTCGAGCTGGGATGCGATCAGCTCGATTTCCTCCCGCGTTCTGTCCTTCAGCACGATCACCTCAGGTGGCTGTAAAACCTTTCATGGAACCTGTCCCAGTACTCTTTGAGACCTTCCTCCTTTTCGAACTTTTTCGCCCATTCCTCGCTCCCGAACTCCTTTGCGCCCATCTTAACAAGGTCCTTGACCCGCTGGGTTTCCCAGAACTGCGGGATCGCTCCAGCTTTCTCGTTATAACGGACTATCTTTTTCATAATTCTGTTCCCGCGCTTTTCGAGATCACAGTCCATTGAAACGGCTTCCATCAGCCCGGGCAGGGATTTTTCGAACCATCCGCGGTGGAACCTGCACACTCCCAGGTTGTCTATCCACATCTCCGCGACAGCTCTCGAGAAGCTCTTATCTGCGAGCTCTTCAGGCTCGAGGAAGACCGCAAACTTGTAGTACGTCCAGTACCTGCCCGGAACAGGGAGAGGAACGTAGTTCCCTATTGCCCAGTACATCGTTGGAGTCATGTAACCCTCCTTGCCATAGGGGACGTACACCGCCCTGTCCCGTATTCCTTCACCATATATCGTTTCAAGCAGTTCTCCGCCGCGTCTCTTTCCCTCGCGCAGTGCCCGGAAAACCTCCGCGTTTCCTGTCGCGAGCGCTTCCGCAAGTTTTATCCCGAAGCTCGCAAGCTCCTCACTGTTCCATCCTCTGAAACCGACATCCCCCGCAGGGATTCCGCCCTCCTTCACGTTCTCAATTATCCACGCGAGGGTTGATCCGAATTCGATGGCATCGTATCCGAGCTCGTCAACCCGGTTTACCAGCCGGGCTGTCTGATCGAAGTCAAATATCCAGCTCAGGGGACCACACGCCTCAAACGGCTCGTAGTCCACTTTCATCCCGTTCCAGACTTTCTTGCAGGCTACCGGACAGGGTTCTCCGCAGGTTTTGAACGCCTTCACGTTGATAACTTCCCTGTTGAACCTTGCCCACCACCTGTCCCCCATAAGCTCTTTCCACAGTCTTTCCCTTTCTTCCCTGGGGAGGTAGATCATGCTGAAGTTGAACATCGGGGTGTAAACCTGCAGGTGGGGATAGTTTCCACCGAACGTCCCTCCCGTGTTCAGCTTGGGATCGAACCTGTACTTGACGGTTGCGTCCATTATCGCCTGCATGTATGGCTTCCCGTTCGCTTCTTCCACCGCCTTCATCGCTTTCCCGTCGGGCTTCTGAGGTGATGGATTCCCTCCGAAAACCACCGCAGCCACGTTGTGCTGGAA
>CAYVIY010000061.1:3131-3886 GCA_964451765.1 Candidatus Undinarchaeota archaeon | reverse complement strand
GGACACCATCGCGAGCCTTTCGATTCCCGCGGGAGCGCACTCGAGCCACACTGCAGGAGGCGTGGCTGGGCTGCTCGGGCTCAAGCCTGTTTCCCTCCCGTTCGACACCGAAAAAATGACACTCGACTCAGAAGGTGCAGCTGAAAAGATACTTAAGGTGAAACCGAAGCTCGTGATAATAGGTGCTTCTCTCATACTGTTTCCCTTTGACCTCAAGCCTGTGGCAGAAGCCTGCCAAGAAACTGGAAGCGTGCTCGTTTACGATGCCGCCCACGTTTTCGGACTTATCTACAATGGGAGGTTCCAGCAGCCCCTCAAAGAGGGCGCGGACATCATGACAGCGTCAACCCACAAGACATTCCCCGGCCCTCAGGGGGGAATCGTTGTGGGGATGATGGAAAAAGAGAAGGTGCAGAATGCGATCTTCCCGGGGATCCTCAGCAACCATCACCTCCACAGGATACCTGCCCTGCTGGTTGCCGCGCTTGAAATGGACGAGTTCGGGAAAGAATACGCTGACCAGATAATAAAAAATGCAAAAACCCTCGCAGCTGAGCTCGACAGAAAAGGAATGCACGTCCTTGCCAGGGAAAGGGGCTACACGGAAAGTCACCAGGTGGTCATGGACGTGCGGGAATTTGGTGGGGGAAAGTTCATCGCAGAAAGGCTGGAAGAGGCGAATATAATTGCGAATAAAAACCTGCTCCCCTACGACAGGCTCAGCCTCAAGACCGTCAACGATCCCAGCGGGATAC
>CAYVIY010000061.1:0-3121 GCA_964451765.1 Candidatus Undinarchaeota archaeon | reverse complement strand
GGGATACGGCTGGGGGTTCAGGAGCTGACGAGACTTGGCATGGAGGAGGAAGAAATGAAATCAGTTGCGGAATTCATAGCGAGGGTCGCTCAGGGAGAAAGCCCGGAGAAAATACAGGATGAAGTTCGCGAGTTCAGGAAGGAGTTTCAGGAGGTGCATTACACCTGGCGGATTTAGTCAGCGCTTAGATTCGTGAGCCTGCCTGCTGTACTCTCTGTTGTATTTCAGGACCTCCGCGCAAAAAGTTCTTTCGGGGCACCTGCCAAGCTTGCACTTCGGTCCAACGAGCCTGCCAAGTTCTCCCAGCTTCTCAACGGCTTCCCACAGCCTCTCGCGAAGCTCGAAATCGGCAGTCGTGCAGAGCCGGACCCCGAACAATCCGAAAGGATCGAACAGGTGATAACCGTTCAGAATGAGGCGGGTTTTCACCTTGAGGGCATGTGGCAGAACATAAACGGCTTCTTCCTGCTCCTCCCGAAAAAGTTCATAACTTTCCATACCCGCACTGCAGGCATCCTCATAAATTTCCCGGGCAGCCTCCTTTCCGGCAACCCTACCCGGAATGTACATTTCACCCCTTTTTGCGGCAGAATAGATTGCTTCGACCTCCTGCAGGGCAGTCCTGTGCCGCTTTATGTCATTCCAGGCGGATAGGGAGAATTCGGTATCGATCTTGACAATAACGCGAGTCTTTGCCAGCTCAGAAAGTTCTTTCCACTTCTCCCAGCTCATTTCCCTGCTGTAGCCGGACAGGTCAATCTCATTGAGCAGGACCTCCGTTCCACTTGAAGGCATGTCCACGGGCGGCTTGAACGGGTGCCTCTGCGGGTAATGGGTCGCAAACTTCATTTCCCTTGCATTCTTAACGGTGAGTGGAGCTTTCTGCTCCGCGAGATCAACCAGCCTCTCAACAAATGCCCGCAGCTCTCCCGGAAGGTTGCTCCTCTCCCAGTACATCCCCATTATCGTTTGCAAAGAGAATGAATAAAGTCCCTGGCTGAAAAACCCCAGGGGAAGGACCCTGCGGGCTTCATCTACCGTGAATCCCATCTTCTGCAGGCTGTCATATGCACCCATCATCTCCGAAACCGCACGCTCAAACACCCGGACAGACTCCCCGGAAAAGCTGGACGGCATAACTGCAATTTCAGGGGAGATCCTTATCCTTCGACTGCTGAAAATTATGAACGATCCAAACGGGACGGACGTCGCGTAAAAATCTATCAGCCGGGATCCTCTGACCCAGAACCAGAAGTAAGGCGTTGTCAACAGAGAAGCGTGACCCCTGCGGGTTGCCTCCCTGTGAAACCCCTTCACAAATTTTTCATCCGCACCCTTCAGAATCTCGAAAAAGTCACCTGACTTCACGGTCAGCAAGCCGCTCGCAGAAACAACCCTGTCCGGAGAGGGACGGGGACCGTAATCCAGGAGCCTGACATTCAGACTGTCTGTTGTAAGCATACCAGAAAGGGAACCTGCCATTTAAAAGGCAACGTTTTTATTGAAGTGAAGCTAAAAGTTGCGTGGATCCGAACATAGCAACGATAGTTTACAGCGCGGTATATATTTTAACTTCCGTCTTTGCATGCGGGATAATCGAAAAGTACGCTGGCGAGTTCTTCTCAAGGAAGCTGCTGCACATCATCGTGGGGAATGCAGTTCTCCTGCCTGTCCTGTTCAGGGCAGATATGTGGGCAGCAGCCCTGCCCCCACTCGCGTTCATATTCGTCAACCACGTGCTTCAGGAAACAGGCGTCTTCGAAGCGGACACGGGCCTCATATTTTATCCGTTTTCTGTCCTGCTTCTCGTCATACTCGCGTATATCTCTTCCAGCCCGCTCTACCTCATAATTCCCGCCCTGATAATGGCATACGGGGACGGGCTTGCAGCGCTCTTCGGCAGAATGGTCTTTCACAGGAGCGATAAAAGTCTTCAGGGCTCCCTGATAATGTTTCTGGTCTCGCTGGGGATATCTGCCATTTTCCTCACATCGTTCAACATAGACCCTCTCTGGAGCCTGATCATAGCACTGGTCGCAACCATCGCGGAAACGGAAAGGGATGACAACCTCACGGTTCCCCTGTACACGGCGATCGCGCTGATCGCGATAGGGAAGCCCGCCAATATGCTTATCGCAGGGTTCGGCATCAGCCTGATACTCAGCTCGTTCGCGTACTATATGCGCGCACTCACTCCGGGAGGGCTTGCTGGTGGGGTAATTCTCGGTACGGTAACGTTCGCAACATCGCCCCTCATCTTCCTCACGATGGTTCTGTTCCTCCTGTCCTCTTCAGTGCTGACAAAATACAGGGAAAATGACAAAAAAGGGCTGGAGGACTACCAGAAAACGGGAAAGCGCGATGGCGTGCAGGTACTCGCAAACGGATTCGCAGCAGCGTTTGCCTGTTCCTTCGGGAGCATCCCGTTCGCAATAGCGTCCATAGCTGCGGCAACCGCGGACACCTGGGCAACTGAACTTGGTTCCCTCAGCAAGACCAAGCCTGTTTTGATAACCAGCCTGAAACAGGTTGAACCCGGAAGGAGCGGAGGAATAACCCCCCTGGGACTGGCAGCGTCAATAGCTGCAGGGTTGTTCATATTCGCAGTTACCTATCCATTTTCAGGATTCACTTACTTCCCGGCGGCAGTTGTCGGGGCGACGGCAGGCTCACTGGTTGACTCCCTGCTCGGTGCAACCGTTCAAGGCACATATCAATGCAGGGTGTGCGGGAAAACGACTGAAAAGAGAAAGCACTGTGGAAAAGCCACGGTCCTCATAAAGGGCTTCGAATGGTTTGACAACGACATAGTCAATCTCGTTTCGACTCTGATAGCAGGAGCGCTGGTGATGATTTGAAACACATTGCAAACAGGAGGATAAACAGGCTGCTGTCGCTTGCACGCAAAGAAAAGGATGAAAGACTGGCAAAAAGGTATGTATCTCTCGCCAGGAAGATTGCAATGCGCACCAGAACCCGGCTGGGAAAAAGGAAGTATCTTTTCTGCCCCCGGTGCAACGCTCCCCTCAAGCCCGGTAAGGTCCGGCTTGTAAGGGGTGTGAGAAAAGTGGTGTGCGAGAAGTGCGGGTACGTCCGCAACATCCCCTACAAGGCATAGGGT
>CAYVIY010000060.1:2501-3958 GCA_964451765.1 Candidatus Undinarchaeota archaeon | reverse complement strand
TCGCTGGACTGGTTAAGGAGGCGGCTTTGATTGCTATAAGGGGGATTCTGCCGAAGATCAATCTTGATGAGGAAATTCCGGAAGAGGTTCTCGCGAATCTGAAGGTCACCATGGACAACTTCACGGATGCCCTGCGCAACGTTGAGCCAAGCGCCCTGAGGGAAGTGCTGGTCGAGGTTCCCCGCGTTAAGTGGGAGGATGTTGGTGGGCTTAAGGCTGTTAAGGAGGAGATAAAAGAGGCGATCGAGCTTCCCCTGAAAGAGCCTGAGAAGTTTCGCAGGATGGGAATAAAGCCCCCGAGCGGGATTCTGCTTTACGGTCCACCCGGCTGCGGTAAAACCCTGCTCGTCAAGGCAGCCGCGAATGAGGCGAACGCCAACTTTATAGCTGTCAAGGGACCTGAGGTGCTCAGCAAGTGGGTCGGGGAGAGCGAGCGCGCGGTCAGGGAGATATTCCGCAAGGCACGTCAGCTTTCTCCGTGCATCGTTTTCTTCGACGAGATCGATTCAATAGCTCCGATAAGGGGGAGTGATGCCAACCGCGTGACGGAGCGCATAGTTAACCAGCTCCTGACCGAGCTGGACGGGATCGAGCGCAGGAAGGGAATAATCTTCGTTGCGGCAACGAACCGGCCAGACTTGCTCGACCCTGCCCTCCTTCGTCCCGGGAGGATAGACAGGTTCATTTACGTCCCGTCGCCGGACAGGGAAGCCCGACTGAAAGTCCTGCAGGTCCACACGAAGGAGATGCCTCTGCACGATGTGGATCTGGAAAGGATTGCGGATGAAACGGAGTGGTTCAGCGGTGCGGATCTGGAAGCTGTTTGCAGGGAAGCGGCGATATTTGCGATGCGCGAGAACAGGGACGAGGTTGAGGAGGAGGACTTTCTGAAGGCTGTTGAGAAGGTCGGTCCCAGCCTCAACAGGAAGATCGTTGAGTTCTACGAGAACCTGAAGGCGAGGTTCAGGGCAAGGCTTCCAAAGGAGCAGTTCAGCTACTTCAGGTAAAGGTTATATCCTGCCCCCTGTTTTCCCGGTATGGAACTTGATGTGTTTTTCAAGCCGGGAAGCGTGGCGGTTTTTGGAGCCAGCAGGCATCCCGAAAAGCCGGGCAGAGTGATTTTCGAGAACTTGCGGAAGGGAGGTTTCAGAGGGGGCGTGTATCCCGTCAACCCCAGAGCTGATGAGATTGATGGGCTGAAAGTGTACACGCCTGAGGAGCTGCCTGATGTTGATCTTGCTGTTTTTGCAATACGCGCGGATTTCGTGCCTGAAGCCCTTGAGAGTGTTGCTGACAGGGTGAAGGGAGCTCTCATAGTTGCTGGCGGGTTCGGGGAAGTCGGGAGGAAAGACCTTGACAGGCGGTTGCTGGGCATAGCTGAAAGGCATGATGTTCGGATCTGGGGTCCAAACTGCCTTGGAACTATGGACGCTCACTCGAAGATGAACGCCACGTTT
>CAYVIY010000060.1:0-2491 GCA_964451765.1 Candidatus Undinarchaeota archaeon | reverse complement strand
CGTTTATTCCTCTGGAGCGCATGAAGATGCCCGTTCCGGGTGGGATAAGCGTCCTCAGCCAGAGCGGAGCCACGGTTGCAAGCATGGTGGACTGGGCGAACGAGCGCGGGCTCGGAATCGCAAAGGTCGCGAGCTACGGCAACCAGCTGGACGTGAGTGACTGGGAAATCCTGGAATATCTGGAGAAGGACAGGGAAACTAAAGCGATCGGTTTCTATGTGGAAGGTTTGAAGGACGGGCGGAAGCTGATTGAGCTTGGGGACGTGCTGAACAAGCCCGTTGTTTACCTGAAGGCAGGCAGGGGGAAGGGTGGTGTTGCGGCTGCCAGAAGTCACACTGGCGCCCTTGCAGGGAACTACAGCGTGTACAGGGGCGTTTTCAGGCAGATGGGGTTCGGGGAAGCCCGAAACGTTGAGGAATTTCTGGATGCTCTTGAAGTTCTGGAGAGATGGACGCTGGCGGGGAAAAAGGTGGGCATCCTGACCTGCGGTGGAGGGTTCGGAGTGATGGCCACGGACAGCGTTGAGGAGAACGGGCTGGAGCTTGCCACCTGGTCGGAAGAGACCTTACAGGGGTTGAAGCAGATCTTCCCGGACCGGGTTGTTCTGCGCAACCCGATGGATCTGACGGGCGATTCCACGCCAGAGATGTTTGCAGAAGCTCTTGACGAGCTGGAGAAAGAGGATGTTGATGCGATAATTGTTATTTTGCTTTTCCAGCTCCCGAGATTGAACGAGCGGATCGCGAGCGCTTTGAAGGGCAGGAAAAAGCCGGTTCTGGTGGTTTCACCCCCCGGCGAAGTAGCTTCCAAGTTCAACAGGTTGATAGATGCTCCACTGTTCAGCACTCCGGAAAAGGCTGTCCGGGCTCTGGCTGTAGCTATCAGCGCTTCGGAGAAAGTCATCTAATCGCCTGTACCGGGGGACCTCCTTGAGCAGGAATTTGACCGGTGAACCTTTTATTTTTTCCGCTATTTTGATCGCGGGATCCACGTACTTTTCCAGAAATTCCTCATCCTCCTGCTGCTTTTCAGTGTAAAGTTCCTGAAGCGCGAGGTAAAGCGACCTGTTTTCGTCTCCCGTCATGTCATAGTGCTTCATTACCTTTCCGTACAGGTATGCGCTTCCCTCTATCAGCTTGGTGTCCACTTCGTAAGCCCCCAGCACCATTTCACGGATCGTCATTTTGTGATAGAGCTCGTGGTGGAGGATTTCGAGGTTATGCAAGTCGCCCTCTTCCACCAGCTTCCTCCTCAGCCACTCGACATCTTTTTCCCCCCACGTGCCAAAGTATTCCCCGTTCAGGTGGATGTCTCCAACGTTTACATCAACTATTCTTCCCGTGCGATCCCTGTACATCTCAAAGGGAACGTACCCACCTCTAACGTGGTTCATCCTTTCGAGTTTGACCTGCACGCAGTATATAGTTCTGGTGGTTTAAAACTCTATCGTGATAACCCATTGTTTAAATATGAAGCGAGCCGGCTCTATCTGTGATCGGAGCCCTTGCACTTGCAATATCAACAACCGTTGGGGCTGGAGTGCTCGGTCTGCCGAAGGCGCTGCACGATGTCGGCCTTCCTGGACTCCTGCTCGTTTTCATTCCAGCTTCCGCAGTTTTTCTCCTGTCGATGATGCTTCTGGACATGCTCCAGAAAGAGAAAAAGCCAGTTCAGCTTCCTTCTCTCATAGCTGATGCCCTCGGGGCTGAGTACTGGAAGTATCTGGTTTACCTCACGCTCATATTTTCAATGTACGGCGCTCTCGCTGCGTACCTGATCGGGTTCGGCGAGCAGACCAACGTTCTGCTTGGTGTCCCCCCTCTTGCAGCCTCTCTCACTCTTTTCGTGATCGGGACCGCCATAGTTTACACGGGGACGAAATACGTGGAGAAACTGGACGTTCCCATGTCTGCTTTTCTCGTCCTGTTTCTGGTGGTAGTTGGGGCTGTTAACCTGCTCAATTTCAAGCACGTCCCCTCTTCATCGATGCCGGGAGCCGTTGCGATCGCATCTTTTCTCGGAGTTTCGCTCTTTGCCCTTTCAAGCGTTAACGTTCTTCCTGAAATAAATTATTTGGCAGGGAAAAGGGCGCGTCTGGTGGTTCTGTTGAACACTTTGATCTGCGTTTTTCTCTACATGTTCTTTTCCCTGAGTACCGTGGGCGTTCTGGGGGACGACGTCACGGGTCTGGGAACGAAAGGGCTTGCCGTTTACTACGGAGGGTGGTTTCAGGCTTTCATTTCGCTGTTCACCCTGCTCGCCCTGTTTTCATCCTTTTTAGGGATAGGATTGAGCTTGAGGCACGTGTACAACTTTGATTTCAACCTTTCTCGCAAGATGTCAACTGCTCTTGCAATCCTGCCTCCTCTGCTCATATTTTTCCTTTCGAAGTACACTCACACGGGATTTCTGGGCGTGCTGAGCATAGCGGGAGAGGTCACGCTTCCCCTTTTCAGCCTGATAGCGATATACGCTTACAGCAGGGAGTCC
>CAYVIY010000059.1:0-3992 GCA_964451765.1 Candidatus Undinarchaeota archaeon | reverse complement strand
GGGGGTGTTCGCTTCGCTCAACCCCCAGCATATCAGAAAGTGCCCCGGGCGGGATTCGAACCCGCGTCACAGGCTTGAAAGGCCTGCATCCTTGGCCGGACTAGACGACCGGGGCAACTAAAAGAAAGGGCAGGCACGGGTTAAAATGTTTACTCGCTACCCCTCATAAGCCGGGTCAGGTAACCTGCGATCCTGTTCCGCATCCGCTTGGTTGGAACGTCCACAAGCTCTTCCACAACCCGCTTGTTGTGGGCGAAGTCGTACTTGAACTTGCCCGGATTCTCAGTGAGGAGCCTGCGAGCAACCCTCTTAACGAACAGCGGTCTTACTTTACCCATGCTGCCAAAACAGTATCAACATTTATAAATTTACACCATTTGAACCAGTATGGTTGACCTCAGTCTCAATGCAAAAAAGGTCTATGACGCGATGATGACCCTTGGGGCAACATCCGAAGACAAAACCAAAAGTGCCGACCAGATAATGGAAAAGGCGCGGATGGGAAAGGGTCAGGTTAATTCAGGGTTGCAGGAGCTTATGAACAAGGGAATTGTCAAGCGAAAAGCCAAACAGAAGAGAGCTGGCTATTACATAGCTAAGCAGGTGTAAATATGAGGAAGCTCCCTCTAACCCTCTTTTTGTTGTTTGCTTTAGCTTTTGCTTCCGTTGAGGTCAACCTCCAGAAAAACGTTTTCATAGTCGAGGGTGGACAGGGAACAAAAACGCAGTTTGAGATAACGAACACGGGCTCAAAGGACACGTTCCGCATAATCCCCGAAGGTATGCCCCCCTGGCTGTTCGTTTACCCTTCAATAATGACCCTCGGCACGGGCTCCTCCGGAACGGTCGAAATCTCCCTGAGCCCCAACGCGCCCGCAAACACGTATGTCTACACGCTGAAGGTTCTGGGTAGCAAAGGTAACGAGATCTGGAAAAATCAGTTCGTTTTCGTGGTCAAGGAAAAAGAAGAAAGGGAAAATCCGGGGTGGATACGCCTCAGCTGTCCCGAAAAGGTGGATCCCGGGGAAACGCTCCTGCTCAATGTGGACGTGGACAGTAACCTTCTCCCGGCAACCCTCGATCTAATAGTCCTGAAGGACAAGTCCGTTATCGCCACGTTTTCAAAGGACCTGACCAAAAGCAGCGAGACCGTTCCCCTGAAAATATCTGAAACCGACGAGCCAGGAACGTATGTAGTGCGGGGTGTGGTCAGGGGAAAGGGTATCGTGAACTCGACTTCGTTTGAGATAAACTCTGTGAAAAAGGTGGACATTGAGAAAAAAATCGAAAGCAGGTTTCTGGGCAAGGTCGTCAAAATCTACGCGAAGAACAGCGGAAACATCCCTGTCAAGGATGCAGTGAGCCTGAAAATCCCCGTGTATGAGCGGTTTGTCATAAGCACTGAACCCCCCACAGCCATCAGGAGGGAAGGAAAAGAATACAGGGTGAGCTGGGAATACAGCATAAAACCCGGGGAGAGGACGCTCGTCGGATCGTACAGGGTGGACTACACGCCGTACTTCCTCATACTCGCCCTGCTCCTCATAGCTCTCGTGATCGTTTTTCAGACCTCAAAACCCGTTGACATAAAGAAGCGGTTCGAGGTCGTGCAGGAGGAAGGATCAACGCGGATAAAGGTCGTCCTCAACGTGGCAAACACGTCCGACAAGGACATCGAGGACGTGGTTCTGGTGGACAGGGTGCCGGGGATATGCAACATAAGCAAGTTCAGCATACTTCAGCCGGAAGTTAAGGAAACCAAGGACGGTTACGAGCTCAGGTGGGATCTGGGAACGCTGAAGCCGGGAGAGGAAAGGCTGATGTCGTACGAGCTCGTTCTCGGGTTCGGAATCGTCGGGGAGCTGACCCTGCCCGAACCGAAGGTTATTTTAGCTCGCTGAAATCTGCGTTCCCTTTTCTGTACCTCTTTGCAACATCTATCGCATTTGTATAAAACCGGGAGAGGTACGCGAGAAACTGCGTGACATTTGACGGTTTCTTTGAAAAATGGGCGCGCTCAAAATCAATGAGCCTCAACCCCCTGCTGGAAACAATGAAATGTTTGTCAGGTCTGTGACACTCCTCCTTCTGAATTCCCAGATCATCAAGCCTGCGCAGGATCTCCAGAAATCCGCGCGCGTGCCTTTTTATTTCCTCCTCTGTCATCTGCCTGAAATTCTTCCCCCATATCCTCTCCATAACGATAATCCTCCCGAACCGGAAATACGGACGCGGAGCGAAGCCAAACTTCCGGAGGTAGCGCAGAAAAAACCACTCTTTCCTCGCGTTCTCCTCCAGTCCCCTCTTGAAAATCTTAACAGCGAAAGGACCCAGCAGGATAACGCTGGCATGCCGCCCCCTCTCCATAAGCTACATCATTCACCTCCGGTTTAAATGGAGTGCACATTGCCGAGCTGCCCCTCCACAGCGGAAAGGCACCGAAATGGCTGTTCAGCAGGATGAAGACCCTCGGAGGGGAAGTTGTGGAGGTCATAGTGGAAGAGTTCGGGACCAGAGAGCTGGTAGCCAGACTGTCCGACCCACTCTGGTTTCAGGCACTCGCGTGCGCGCTCGGATTCGACTGGCACAGCTCGGGAACAACCACCGTGACAGTGGGAGCTCTGAAGGAAGCCCTGAACGAGAGGGAAGTGGGGGTAAAGGTGGCGGGGCTCAAGGGAAACTTTCGCAAGATACCCGCTGAAATTGAAAACAGCGGGGAAAAGATCGGGCTAAGCTCCACAAAGATTGAAAAGCTCAAGCAGACAAGTAAGCACAGCGCAAAAGCCGACTCCATCGGATTGCTGGACGGGTTCAACCTGTACTACCACGCGATAGTTTTCGATGAAAAGGGGAACTGGACGGTGATCCAGCAGGGAATGAAGGGGGAATGGGCGAGGAGGTACCACCTGCACAACGCCCGCAGGTTCGATGAGGAGCCTAACAGTGGAGTTGCGAGTGAGAAAAAGGTAAAACCCATCAACCTGACAAGCAGATCAAGCCGTGAAGCCAGAAAAGTCGTTGTTGACCTAGTCAATGACGCCCCAAAGCTGAGGGGGATTTTCACAGGGCAGACAACCCTTGACGGGTACTACTTCCGCCTGCCAGCGAATCACAGGTTCTCCCGCAGGGTGTATGACATTATCCTCAATGCGTACGAAAGGTCCCCTTCCCGTTTTGAGGAGCTGTTTGACACTGGGATCGGACCGGGAACGATGCGGGCTCTGGCACTCCTTTCAGAGCTGATATACGACGTTAAAGCCAGCAGGGAGGATCCTGTGAAGTTTTCCTTCGCCCACGGAGGAAAGGACGGGGTTCCTTATCCCGTCAATCTCAGGGAATACGACAGGTCGATTGCAATACTGAAAGAAGCGATTGAAAATGCAAGGGTGGGGGAAAGAGAAAAGCTCAACGCGATTAAAAGACTTTCGGCGTCAAGCTTAATTATGAATGAAAACAACTTCTGATATGGCAGGTTGCATATTCTGCAAGATCGTCAATGGTGAAGAAAAAGCATGGAAGGTATTCGAAGATGAGAAGTGCGTGGCTTTTCTCGATGCCTTTCCCGTGACAGAAGGGCACGTCCTCATAGTCACGAAGGAACACAAGGATGACATATTTGACCTGAGTGATGACCTGTTCCTCCACCTGTTCAAAGTCGCAAAGAAAATAGCAGGCGCGATGCGAAAGGCACTGGGGGCAGACTACGTCAACATAATCACAGCTCCGGGTGTCATCAAGCACGCTTTCCTGCACGTCATCCCGCGCTACGATTACGACCTCATGGGTGCCGTGCCGGACATGGACAACAAAAGGAGCTTGAGTCCGGAAGAGATGGAAATAATTGCAAGGAAGATACGGGGGGCTCTGAATGCTGGAGGAAAAAATAAAGGGAAAGCTGACTAAAACTATCATAGAACCTGCCAGAGCTCTGAAGGAGAGCGGGGTGGCAGGAAGGGTTCTGAGTCTGGTCGCGAGCTGGCACAGAACTGTTG
>CAYVIY010000058.1:0-4113 GCA_964451765.1 Candidatus Undinarchaeota archaeon | reverse complement strand
GCCCTCCGGACTCGATAACACACAGCACGTGCTGCCGGAGGCAGCACACGGGGGCGCATGCCCCCACTCATTTCTTCAACCTGAAAACGTAATACAGAACAAGAGCGGCTACCAGCACGAGCAACGCTATTATTTTGAAGCCTCCAGAGACTCCGTGCGAAGGCACCGTGCCATTCGCAGCGGGTGTCGCATTGCTCTGAACGGAGGTTTCCTGCTCAACCTGTGGAGTCTCCGGAACGTTCTCCTTGTACCCGACAGCAAAGTATGAAAACCCGCTTGAAGTTGCCCTGAACGAATATGCCCCGTTCTCCATGCCGAGATACTCCGTCGGAAGTTCCTGCCACCCATCGTGATACCTCATAAGAACAACTGCATCCTTTCCCACTCCCAGGGCTTCCAGCTCCTCAACGGGAATTGAGAAGTAGATCTCTGCGGAATCAACGCTCTCATTCGCTTCGATCTCCATAAACTCCAGCGTCCTGACAGGCGGGTCCGGAAGGAAATCCGGCTTCTCCTCCACCTTCCTGAACCTGACCTCGACAACTCCGCCCCCCTCCTTTCTGATTTTTATTCTGTTGATGAAAGTCTGTGCCTGCACTTCCATAACCGCTTCTTCCCCCGTGATCCTCAATGCTCTCCGGACCTCAGCACCCGATCCAACACTTTCGTTCGCACCCGTCTCCGTTTCATTACCGGAAGATGGTGCAGCGAACCCACCAACACTTCCGCCTCCTACACCGCCACCCTCTTCATTCTCCTGCGAGGAGGAAGAAACGGTGACGGGTATCGTTTTCTCAACACTGCCTGCATTGGAAGAGGTAACTGAAATGCTTATCGTGGAAGTCGATGGGCTGGTAAAGGAAACAAGCCAGGACGTACCTGCGCTCGCCTCCGCTGAGATGCTTCCCAGATCCTTGCTCAGACTCTCGCTGGTGGTTATTCCAGAGGGCAGGGAAAGCGTGGCGATCACGTCTTTCGCAGTTGTGCCACCTATGTTCTCCACAGTAAGGGAAATCTCCTCTGTCCCAGACGGGTCTGAAAACGAAGATGGGGAGTATGAAACGCGAAGCTCTGGAGGAAGGACAACTTCAAAGCTTGAGCTTTCTGCACTCTGGGGAGTGCACCCGCTCACGCTGATGCTGATCTTCTGGTTGCTTGCAGTCTGGCTTGCGATAACGCTCGTCCAGGAAATGGAGCTGCCAGTGATGGACTTCACAGTGTCCTCGTTCTGGAGAGAACAGACGGGACATTCACCCAGATCGATGGTTGCAGACGTGCAGCTACCGCTCCAGCCACTTGCAGTGACCGTGAATTTCACCCCTTTCATCACCGTTCCGGGATCAGCACCCGACTGACTGATGCTGACACTCATGTCCGCAAACGCCACGGCAAGCATCAAAGTAAGCAACAGTATCTTCTTCATGTTCACCAGCCTCCTCCAACTCTGAACCACGCATCAACCAGATCATTCACTCCATTGTATGTCACATTAAACACCGCCCTGTAATCACCTTCACTCCATTCATTCACATCGAACTCGAAAATCGCGTACCCGAGGTTCGTTGTGGTATTGACAATGGGGGTAACATTGTAATCTGTTCCCTGAACGAGCAGTCTGGGTGAGAATCCGTAACTCCTCAGCTTGATCAGGGTAACATTGGCTCCCTCCAGAGGAATACCGTAGTAGTCCGATAGCCTCAGAAGTAGAAGAGCCCGGGTATCCGTCCGCTCGAGTCCATACCTCAACAGGACGAGGGAATCATTCGTGGACATTGGTATGTTCCACCAGGCGGATCCCCCGCCGATTGATCCATACCAGCCATCCTTGGGCGGGAATCCCCACAGTTCCTCTCCGCCGACTTCTGGATCGTAGTCATAATGAACGTTCCGACCCTTTGTCTTGTTGAACGCACCAAACCAGGGAATCAGCTGGTTATCATCGTCAATTATTATTGCATTGATGTCGTGCTTGCCGTTTTCCCAGTCATCGAGCAGGAGGAGGGAAACATTTGTGAAGTTCCCGTCACCGTTTATGTCTATCCCGTATTCACTCTCGTTTACCTGCCTGTACCAGTGCAGCGTGTTGTCCTCACCTCTGTCAGTTACGAAAGTCCCGTTGCCAATTCTGACCCAGTTACCCCAGAAATCAACGAACTGCACGTACTTGTCCTGTGTGAAATTCTCCCCCACAAGGAACTCCTCGGCATCGCTGAAATTCCCGTCGTAGTCCACAAACACGCCCGCACCGCAGCTCTTCATTCCCCAGGCAGTGCACAGCCCGGCTGTTTCGTTCGCGATGAGCATATTGACAACCCTGTCCCCCAGATCGAATCCCACGAGGGACCATCCCCACTCCATCGACTTGTTCACAGGGATGTTGAAATCGCTCAGACCGATGCGCGTGTTGTTTATCGTGGCGTTCAGCACGCGCAGAACAACCTTGTTCCCGAACAGGGAGAAGTTGTACGGATCACCCTCGTTCAGAGCCTGCACTCCACTGAAGTCGCAGTCCCCGTGCTTTATCCAGACTTTTGAAGCGTTCCCGCCGTTCTCGTAGATGAAGTAGTGCTCCATGACCTCATAAGTGTGATTGGCTCCTGTCTTCGAAGCATCTCCGGGCATCACAAACCCGCAGGAATCCGGATCTGGACCGATGTATTCCCCCTGTGTTACATAAATTATGGTTCCATTGGAGTCCTGCGAGAATCCGATGTTGTGTCCGCTCTTGCGCGTTTCAAACGGCTGAAGCCCGGATATGTACGCTCCCCTGCCCACATCACTCCTCGCAAAGAAGGACCGTATCATAACAAATGGCCACTGCCAGTCCTCCATTTTCACAACGTTCCCGCTGGCGTTTGCAACAATCTCAATCGCAAACATTCCTGAACCGAACGAACTGGCATTGATCTCGATTTCTCCAACACCTGTTATCGTGGTGTTCTGCTCCGGAACTGAAACGAACACGTCCCCTTCATCCGTTACCTTCCTCGCCCTGCGGACACTTACATTCGCGCTAATGGCTGTCCCATTGGGCTTTGAGATTATAAGGGGAACCCTGAAAGTCCCCGAAAGAGGAACCTCTCCCAGCCAGGGCATCTCGCCCGGCTTATCCGCGTAAAGCAGCACTTCGCTCCCCTCTGAACCGATGGAGAGAAGGGTGAGTTCATCGTCCATACCGAACTTCCTCGAGGTCCTGGGGGAATTCACATTAACGTAGGTTGTCACGTTGCAGGCATTCGACAGCCCGGTGGCGAACACATCGTAAACGCCTGCGGTCGAATTGTCCAGAAGGAAGAAAATCAGAGTGTCATTGTTAAACCCGTTCCCGTTGAGGTCAATTCCACTTTCAAAGTTCCCCTTCTCACTCCGCATACTCTCTTCAAGGAATCTCATCTTGATCTTTCCTCCCTTGGAAAGGCTTGCGTTCAGGTAATGACCTGTGAAAAGCCTGTTAACAGCCCGGAGTGTCAGCTTACTGACATCTATCTTGGAAACCTTCCACAGAGATCCATTAAGAGCCACCATTTCTTCCTCAACCATGGGAGAAACTGCCGAAAAGTTAACCCGCAGAATATCTCCGTTTCTGGTGGGCTCTGCAGCCCACACGTGCGTTGTATTGTGGAAAGCAACGAAAATAAAGTCGTTCGCACAGTTCACTTCCCCGCCAAACATGTCGTTCTCAAACATGTCGTTCTGGAAAAGCGAACCTGCCCCGAAGTAGAAGGTATCCCCTCCAAACTTGGGTGGAACAACTTCCAGCACGTATTCTTCACAGCCATGATCGCTGCACCGGAGGGAACACCCACCGCACAGGACATCTCCCACGATCGAAACAGATCCGTCATTCGGAGCTGAACGGGTGACGTTCCAGTTAACACCTTCAATACCTGAAATGTTGAAGGTGTCCGCACCAGCAACCATCGTCTGCGCTGATGAAAGGTCGGACTGGTTCCCGACCCAGAAGTGAGTCCCGTTGGTAACGAAATAAGTCACAACGCCCCTGCCGTTCATGTGCGAACTGTAGTAATTCCAGCGCCCGAACTCCCAGCTGTCATTCATAACAATGAACACGCCACCGAAATAAGTCGTGGCTGTCTTGTTGAACGGAAGGGT
>CAYVIY010000057.1:0-4179 GCA_964451765.1 Candidatus Undinarchaeota archaeon | reverse complement strand
CGGGAGTTTATAACTCCTTCCCGTATTCTTCGCTCAAAATCTTTTTTGCTGTGTGGATCAGAGACCAGAGTTCTATGGGTACCGCACTTTTAGAAAATTTAACATAAACATACGTGATTGTGTAAAGACTTGCAGGTGCATGCCTCTTTGGTATGGGATCTTTATATAGAAATTTAGGCGACAACAAAAACCAACTTCTTTTGTGATAAATATCCCAGGATCCCACTGTGTATATCCGTCCATCTTCATCCTTGTATTTTATCATCCTGCGCCACCTGTTCCTGTATGTTTGCATCAAAGAGATGCCCTTTACCTTTCTCTTCGGAAGGGGTCTTCCGTCCAGTAACGCATCCAGGGCCACTCTGGGGTACTCGGTCCAGGAAAAATTGCGATAATGGGGGTCTACTTTAGCAGTGCACACTTCGTGTCTTTGAACGAACCTTTTAAACCGCTTTCCCACATCCTTTCTCAAGCTTTCTACGAATTTAGGCCTCCCTACGCGCCTGTACAGTTTTACTGCGTCTTCGTACGTGTAGCCAAGATCTTCCCTGAGGGAGATCCACCACTTGTTTTCCAGCATTTTTTCAATTCCGTAAAGTGTGTCAAATGCGATTTGATATTCCTCTTTCAGGTTATCTGCCCGTTCGACCAGTTCCTTCAAAGTTTCTTTTTCACTGGTATAAACCCCCATTTTTTCGAGCCATTCTCTTAAAGTGTTTCGTATAAGGGTTTTGATCAGTGCATTACCTGCTTCTTCTTTTAGGGCGGTTTGATAATATTCTTCTCGTGCGTTCGTATCCCACCAAAAAATTTCCCTCGCAATCACACCGATTACCCAGTCAAATTCTGAATGGAGGATCATCTTTCTGTTTAAACAAGTGTTTTGGTGATTTATCATAAATTCCCAGGCAGCATAGTCGTACATTTCCTCTGAGACTAACTTTCTGACTTTTTCTGGATCATTGATTAATAACTCGACGAAGTCCTTCAAGTCCTTTTCGAAGGGATCGTAATTGATAATTAAATTATACGCTACACTTACCGCTTTTTTACCTCTGCAGTTTTCCCGCATATACTCACTCAGAAGAACGGGCTCCTCTCCGCGCGAGCTCATGTTTTTGTATGTATTCGTCCTTTATAATTGTTCCTGTGAAGTTAAGACATCGCTCACTTAAAGTACGCAGGGTGAATGTACACATCATCCTTTTCATACATCTTTTCTGCTTCCTCTTTGTCTATCGGTTCAAACGTCTCGAAAGAGGTGAGATTGGCAGAAACATAAGCGTTTCCCCCTGTAATGAGTTCTATCATTTCTTCAGTGGCGAGGATGAATGCGAGAACCCTGTTCTGCCCCTTTTGTGCATACTGTTCATACTGTAACAGGTGCGCGTTTGAATCCAGATATTCAAGTGACAGGGGATGCGGGTGTTTGTTTTTCCTGCAGGCTTTCTCCGTTGGACAGGCAGCGTATTCTACGAGAGTGGGTACCTCATACTCCCCGCTTTCTTCGTATATTCCCATTTTTAGTTTAAAACCTTTGAACAGGTATGGTTTGAAACTTTTGAAAGTGTAAGGGCGTCTGAGAACTTTCAGCTTTCCGTTCTTTCTTTTCACGGCACCTCTTCCGTCAAACATTATAAACGGACGCAAGTCAAAAATGATGTCTATTCTGGAGTTCTGTGGTTCCTCCTCAACGCGGATTTTTTCGATCGGTCCTCCCTTCGGGTAAAGCTCGAGGGGTGCGCTGTGTATCTGTTTGCGGAGAATGATCTCCTTTGCAAGTCCTCCCCTCATTTCCATTTCGTCGTATTTGTCCGTATTTTTGATGAGGTAACTGACAATTTGCAGGTATTTTTCCTGTACGGGAACATCGCCTGTCAGGGTCTCCAGCGGGTCGATCTGTACGGGATCCAGATTTTTGAACTTTCCAACTTTAAGTGGAATTTTTTTATCAACTTCTTCTTTCCCTGCGAAGTGTTCCAGAAAGTCGTACAGCAGGACATAGCTTCGGAGAGGCTGTTTTGTTGCTGAAACTGTTACACACGCGTAGTTCTCAGCATCTTTTTCGGTCAGGAACCTTTCGATGTCGCCAACTTTCAAAAAAGGGTAAAGTCTGCCTGTCTTTTCATCGGGAACATACAGTGTGTCTTTTTCAACTTTTATTTTTTTACAGGACCTGATTCTGCTGTCCAGCGTCTGCAGCAGTTTAAAAAGTGAAGTGTTTGTGTGCATATACTTATACTACTGCGCAGTTTAAAAATCTGTCATTCCCTCTCTCTTCCCAGCAGGGAGATCAGCTGGATCAGGTCCCAGACCCAGGCGAACGTGTTGTACAGTGCGAGCAGGATGGATCCGAACCCGCCGCCTTCCTTTACCTGCTTCCAGCTGTCCAGCGTGATAACAAAGCCCGCGCCGACCAGGGGGATAAGCAGGAGCAGGGGATCAACGGGGAATCCCAGCAGAGCCTGAGCTCCGGCAACGATGGCCACCAGACCAACTGCTATCGCGCTCAGCCCGACCAGCTGGTCCCAGCCTTCCCGCTTCACGAGTTTCAGACCTGCCTGCAGGTCGATGAACGCGATTGCAAATGCATACAGCGCGTAGAGCAGGGACATACTATGCCCTGTCAGGGGTGTTTAAAGCTTTTAACTGCGTGTGCTATATTCCTGTATGGTGACTGTGAGTTACAGGGAGTTTGCCAAGCTGGACCTGCGGGCAGGGACCATCGTGAAGGTCGAGGTTGTGGAGGGTGCGGACAAGCTTTACAGAATAACCGTGGATCTGGGGACCGAAAAGCGGACGCTGGTTGCTGGGCTCAGGCCGTACTACGAGATGGCAGACCTTCAGGGAAAGCAGGTCATAATGATAGCGAATCTTGAGCCGAAGATTATCCGGGGAATCCCGAGCCAGGGAATGCTGCTCGCAGCGGACGACGGGAAAACCGTTGCGCTGCTCAGACCTGACAGGAAGGTGGAAAACGGGGCAAAGATTCTCTGACCTTTTTACAAAACGATTTTAATTTTCACATTATTATTTACTTTATGGGAGAAAAAATTTACGTGCTTCTCGATGTTGATGGCACCCTCATAGAGGACAGGTCAGGCAGGTTTTACAGCACGTGGGAAGCCATGCTTGATACTGCCGGGTGCGAGAAAGCGCGAACGGAAAAGTTTTTGAAGCGCTACCTGAGCGCGAAGGAGCGGGAAAAAAGGGAGATTCTTGGAGAGTGGATGAAGCACGACCTGAACATTCTGAGCAAGAATTACTCCGCGGAGAGCGTTGACAGGGCGATGGACAGGATTTTTTACACCCCCGGCGCCGTAACGTTTGTCAGGCGTGCGAAAGAGAGGGGGTGGGAGGTCGGTCTCATATCCGCGGGCTTCACTCCCCTTGTGGAGAGAATCGCGGACGATCTCGGGGTCAGCATCGTCCTCAGCGTTCCGATGGAGTACCGGGAGGGGGAGTTCAGTTACACGGGTATAGTGGATGCGGAGGAAAAGGCTCAGAAGGTCAGGGAACTGAAGGAGGAGGGGTACAGGGTGGTCTATGTTGGTGACGGTCCGAATGACTGGAAGGCGATGAAGGAGGCGGATCTGGCGATATGCGTTGGAAGGTGCAGCACGAACGCCCGGCTCGTCCGCGATTTTTATCAGGTTCTTGATGTGGTGGAGAAGTATGCTGGCTCGTGCTCCGGGTAAGATCATCCTGCTGGGAGAACATGCCGTCCTGTACGGAAAGCCCGGGATAGCGGGAGCTGTTGACCTGTGGTCGGAAGCAAGGGCAGAATATTCCAGTAGCAGTGTCGTGAAGGCGGCGGGTCACGAGGCGGATCTTTACGCGGATGACGACTTCCTGCTTCCCGTTCAGACCTCCCTGAGAGCGCTGAAGGAAGAAATGGGGCTGGACAGTTTTTACGTGGAGATAAAGTCGGATGTTCCCAAGGGTCTTGGCTCGAGCTCGTCTTCAGCGTGCGCGGCTGTTAAAGCTGTTTCGGAGTTGTTTGGAGTCAGGTTGAGTGATGATGAGCTGGTCAGGTATGTTTCCCTCGCGGATGAGGTTGCGCATGGCAGGCAGTCTGGCATTGATGCGAACTCCGTGGTCAGAGGTGGCTGGCTCTGGTTCAAGCAGGGGCGTGTGGAGCGGATAGATGCGGAACCAATCTACGTTCTTGTGGTGGAT
>CAYVIY010000056.1:347-4392 GCA_964451765.1 Candidatus Undinarchaeota archaeon | reverse complement strand
AAACAGGCCCCTACGTGCAGTACGCGTGCGTCAGGGCAAAGAAGATCGTTCAAAAAGCGAATTTCGAGCCAGAATTCGGAAAACTCGATGAAAACGAACGAGAGCTTGCAATGAAGCTCGTGAAACTGAGGATCAGCGTGCTGGACGCCGCCAAGTACTCAAGACCTGACATAATAGCAAACCACTTGCTCGACATAGCGGACAGCTTCAACAAGTTTTACGAAAAGTTCTCTGTGCTGAAATCTGCAAGACCTCAAAGGCTGTACGTTGTGAAAAAGGTTGCAGATGCGCTTGAATTCGGGCTCAACCTGCTCGGAATCAATGTACCGGACAGCATGTAATATAAATTCACACAAGGTAATTTATACATGGTCACCCGGATGGGGAAAAAACCTGAAAATTACCTGAAAAAAATCGCACCCAGCATGCCAGAAGATGTAACGCCCTCGGAAGCCAGAAAATTTCCGGAATCTGCAAGGAACTCGCTGAAAATAATAGTGAATATTTACGCAGACATTTCAATGGGAGATCTGGACGCGGGAACGTACGAAACATTTTTTGGACGACTGAACCTCGGTGAAAAATCAACGGGAGTATTCACAGTTGTTGTGAAAGAGAATGAAAGGTACATAGTTGATCACACGAACGCGGTTGTGAAAAAGCTGTGGTACCCCGAACCTCTCGGGATAGAAGACCCGGACAGAGAGTGCAGAATAATGAAGGAAGTTGCCGACCGCATCGCGTTCCCCGAGAGCTACGCCGACCTCGTCAATCTGAAGGGGCTGAGAAACCACGTCCCGCTGTATCCCTCCGACAGGGCCCAGCTGAGCAGCACGAAGCTTCAGCGATTTTTTGACAAAAAACAGTATCCGTTCGAAGCTAACGCCCTGGGAAACTACGTGGTGGTCGCTTATGATGACAGGCAGGCTTTTGCAGTTTATCCCGCCATAAAGCTGGTTGGAAAGCTGGAGCCGGTGGTGGAGGGAAACGCAGAAAGGTTCGAGGAATGCGGTATGCACATAAACCAGATAGGAGAATACCTGAGAAAGGTCCTGCTGAGTACAGGTCAGTAGCTACTCCGCTCATCACAGATCAGAGGGTGTTCACTTCATCACAGCAAAAGAAAGAGAGGGCAGGAGTAATAAAGGTTGGGGTCAGACTATAGCAACACCCAGCTTTTTCCCGCGGACGCTCCACTCCTTCGCGATCCGCCCCTCAGCCCGGGAGTAGCTGACAGAAACTGCCCCTGTCCTCTTCCTGAACTCATCCTCAAACTTCTTAACACCCCTGATCAGGTCCCCGTCCCCCCAAACGGACAGACTTACTGAATCGCCGGGTTTCAGGCGAAGCTCTTTCCGGAGAAGCTGAACCCTTCTCGCAACCTCGCGCATGTGACCTTCCAGCATCTCCCCTTCTCCCAGTTTTCCATTTATGAAAAGCTTTCCGTCGGGGACCTCAACTTCCTCGCCTTCAATGCCCCCCGGGACAACTTCCTTCACATTCGCCATCCTTTTTACAACGCTCTCCACGCCGCTTATGTCCAGCGTGGAACCCACCGCAGGCAGGGGATAACGGATCCCGATCCCACGAGAATCCCTGTAAGCGAGAACGGACTCAACTATGCTGAGCGCGGTCCCCATCTTCTTTTCCAGATCACTATCTATCAAAGCCTCATTGGAAGCAGGATATTTCTCAAGGAAAACGCTCTCCGCACCTCCCCACTTCTCTGAAAGCTCACTGTGAAGCTCCTCAGCAGTGAAGGGAACGATCGGAGCGAGAAGCCTGACAAGCGTGCTGTGAACTTCTCTGATAGTCCAGAGCGCAGTTGAATCTCCTTCTCTCACCCTTTCCTTGGCAAGCTTCATATAATCCCTGCTGAATTCGTTCACTATGAAGTTTCTCACCTCCCTGAACGCAACGCTGATCCTGTAGTTTTCCACATTTCTCGTGAATGATCGTATCATTGAGTTGAGCCTGCTCAGGATCCACCTGTCCTCAACCTCCAGCTTTTCCTTTCTCGGTTCAAACTCCACATACCTCGTCAGATACCTGTGAATGTTTCTCCACACGTGAAACATCTTGCCTATCTCTTTCTTCGCCCTTGCAGGACTGAACCTCAGGTTATCCCAGGGAAGGGAATCCCACAGGATGTAAAATCTCAGGAGGTCAGGACCCAACTCCTTCAGGGCATTCCGGGCAGTTATGAAATTCCCCTTGGACTTGCTCATCTTTTCCCCTTTCTCATCAACCACCCATCCGTGCATGCTGACCTTCTCATACGGTGACCTGCCAAAAACGGACACTCCCAGTATAAGCAGGGTGTAAAACCAGCCCCTGATCTGATCCTGCCCCTCCTCTATCCTGTCAATGGGCCACAGCAGGTCAAACAGCTCGCCGTTCCCGGGGTAGCCGAGAGACGCGAAGCTCGCGGCACCCGAATCGTACCAGACATCCAGCACGTCGGGAACCCTGTGCATTTCTGCACCGCACTCAGGGCAGCGGAAAACAAGGTCATCAACTACATCCCTGTGCAGGTCCGCCAGCTTCACCCCGCTCAGCTTTTCCAGCTCTTCGGAACCGGAGATCACCTTCACGTGACCGTTCGGGCACTTCCAGACCGGCAGGGGTATGTTCCAGTATCTCTGCCTGCTCAGCGTCCACTCCCTCGCATTCGCAAGCCAGTTGATCATTCTCTCCTTCGCGAACTCGGGGTACCACTCAACCTTCTCAGCTTCCTGGATCAGTCTGTCTTTTATCTTCTCAACATCGAGAACCCACTGCTCCGTCGTCCTGAAAATCAGGGGGGTCTTGCACCTCCAGCAAACGGGATACCTGTGAACGATCTTCCGGTGTGCCAGCAGAAGCCCCGCATTCTTCAGGTACTCAAGAACCCGGGAGTTTGCATCTCGGACTTTCATCCCTTCAAAGTGCTCCACTTCACCCGTGAACCTTCCTTCTTTGTCAACGGGACTGAGCAGGGGGAGATCGTAATGCTTGCCAAGCTCGTAGTCTTCAGGACCGTGACCCGGGGCGCAGTGAACGATCCCCGTCCCCTCTTCAAGGCTGGTGAAGTGAGAAACAACTGTTTCCCCGTCCTTGACTTCCTTCTTCTCAGCGATCTTCCCCGCAACCTTTTGCTTTATCACGGGGATGCTGAGGTAAACCCTGCGAGCTCTGTCCCCCTTCAGGGACCTCTGGGCAGCGCAGTCTATGACGGGATAGTACCGCAAACCTTCCAGCTCCTTCCCGGGGATTTTCCCCACGAGTCTGTAGCTCACGCCCAGATCATCGAGCACGCTCAACCGGCTTTCCGCCAGAACAACCCGATCCCCACCTATCTCAACAATGGCGTAGTCAGCGTCACCCCTGACCACGAGCGCGACATTCCCGGGAAGGGTCCAGGGAGTTGTTGTCCACACAAGCAGGTAAAAGTCTTTCTCTGTGGGAAACTTGACGAATATGCTCGGATCCTCAATCTCGCGGTACTCATCCGTGACTTCATAACCGCTCAGAACGGTTTCACAGTGAGGACACCAGTAAAACGGCTTCTTCCCCTCCCTGAGAAGCCCCTTCTTCCACAGCTCGGAGATGCTCCACCACACGGAGTCCATATACTCTTTGTTCAGGGTGAGGTAGGGTTTCGCATGGGCGAACCAGACCCCCATCTCACGGTAAAATTCGAACCACAGGTCGATATTTGAGGTGGCAAACTCCCTGCACTTCCTCATGAACTCTTTCACACCCATCTTTTCAATCTCGTCCTTGCTCTTGATTCCCATCTCCTTCTCCACTTTGTTTTCGATGGGAAGCCCGTGACAGTCAAACCCCGGGCGGATGAATACGCTGTGACCCTGCATCGCGCGCATCTTTATGAACATATCCTTTATTGTGATCCCCCTGACGTGCCCGAGGTGGGGCTCGGCATTCGGATACGGGGGGCCGTCAAGAAGCCAGAACTTCTTTCCCCTGCGGGAACTGACACGCTCAATGAGATTGACACGCTTCCACAGACTCTCAACATCCATTCAACAAAAAGGAAGGGCTG
>CAYVIY010000056.1:0-337 GCA_964451765.1 Candidatus Undinarchaeota archaeon | reverse complement strand
CTCATAAACGAAAGGGGCAATGAAAAACGCAGGAGCACCCAGAAACACTTCAAGCATCGAAACCGCCGCCACAACCGAAAGGACCCTCCAGCAGGCGCGCCCGTCATTCTCCCACAGCCTCAGAAAAGCCCGTACCCCCCTTACACGGAACAGCTCAAGTGTCCCGAAAAGCTTGAAAAGGAGAAACAGGGGCAGGAACTCAAACAAAATGAAAGGCTTGAAGTAAACCGAAACGAGGATGATCGCTGAAAAAATGGCGTATATGCCAAACAGAGAAAGGGTGAACAAAGTAACGAATGCGGGAAAATCCCAGAAAGACTGGGAAACAGCAACGTAC
>CAYVIY010000055.1:0-4483 GCA_964451765.1 Candidatus Undinarchaeota archaeon | reverse complement strand
GTGCTTTTCCTGAATCTGGCAGACGATCCCGCAATAGAGCGACTGCTCACACCGCGTGTGGCACTGACCGCGGCGGAGTACCTCGCGTACGAGCAGGACATGCACGTTCTGGTCATCCTGACAGACATGACAAACTACTGCGAAGCCCTGCGTGAGATAAGCGCAGCGCGTGAAGAAATTCCGGGAAGGAGAGGGTACCCCGGATACATGTACACTGACCTCGCAACGATCTACGAGAGAGCGGGCAGGATAAAGGGGAGGAATGGAAGCATCACACAGATGCCTTTCCTCACGATGCCGAACGACGACATGACCCACCCGATCCCGGACCTCACGGGATACATAACGGAGGGTCAGATCGTCCTCAGCCGCGCCCTTCACAGGAGGGGGATATACCCGCCGATAAACCCGCTTCCCAGCCTGAGCAGGCTCATGAACCACGGAATAGGTAAAGGAAAAACGCGGGAGGATCACAAGTACGTCAGCGATCAGCTTTACGCCCTGTACGCGGAAGGTATGGACCTGCGAAACCTCGTAGCGATAGTAGGTGAAGCGGCTCTGAGCGCCAAGGACAAAAAGATACTCAACTTTGCAAACGAGTTCGAGAGCAGGTTTGTCCAGCAGGGATTCTACGAGAACAGAACCATCGAAGAAAGCCTCGACATAGCCTGGGACCTGTTCTCGCTCGTACCGGAAACCGAACTCAAGAAGCTCAAGAAGGAGCACATAGCCCAGAGGCTGAAGAGGTGAATTGATGGACATAAAGCCAACGAGAAGCGAGCTGATAAACCTCAAGCAGAGGATAAAGCTAGCCAGAAAAGGGCGGGACATACTCAAGCGGAAGCTGGATGCACTCATAGCAGAACTGCAGAAGTACCTCGAGGCTGCAAAAGACGCCCGCAGGGAGTTCAATGAAGCGTACGATAACGCAAAGAAAAAGATGGACCTCGCAATAGCCTACGACGGGCTCGCTGCCATAAAGGCAACAGCCCTCGGCAGCCTGATGAATCTGGACGTCAGCCTGAAACCAAAGAACATAATGGGGATCTGGGTGCCTGAAATAAGCTACGAAATCAGCGGAAATCTCGGGGGGGTCTCCCCGCTGACCGTATCAACGCGAATACACGAAGCATCTCAGGCGTACAGGGAAGCCGTGGAGAAAGCGATGGCGCTGGTCGAAGCAGAAATGATAGTCAAAAAACTGCTGCTCGAGATCGACGCGACCAAGCGAAAGGTCAACGCACTGGACTACAAGCTGATCCCCGATCTGGAAGATGCAAAGTCCTTCATATCTCTCCACCTGGAGGAACTGGAGAGGGAGGATTTTGTGAGGTTGAAGAAAGTTGCTGGAAAAACGTCTGGCACTTGATGTGATGCTGGCGGGAACGCTCGCGGCATTCATACTGCTGGATAGCAGCATCTACAGGGCGCTCCTCGTCATACCTCACCTTTTCCTTTTGAGGTTGCGGGAACTCGTCCTGCTGAACGCGATTGAGTGATCACTTTCCGAACCGCCTTTCCCGCTTTTCATAATCATCCATAGCTCTGAACAGGTCATCAGCCGTGAAGTCCGGCCAGTACTTGTCCACGAAGTAAAGCTCGGCGTAGGAGACGTGAAACAGGGGGAATCCCGAAACCCTTTTTTCCCCGCTGGTGCGGATTATGAGGTCCATGGGAGGAACGGAAGGGGGAATGTCAAGGAAATCCTCAAACCGGACGGAACTGTCCTGCCTGTAAGCCTCCGCAAACTTCACGGCAGCCCGCTTGATCTCGTCAATCCCGTCGTAACCAAGTAGAAGGATGTAGGACCTCTTCCCGCTGGACTCTGCCTCCACCTTCCGCATCATCTCCCGGAGGTCATTTGGAAAGAGATCGGGTCTGCCTGGCAGGATGACACGCGCCCCGTACCCTTCTGCTTTCTCTTTCAGAACGGGAAGCTTCTTTTTGAGTATTCTGAATATGGCACGCTTTTCCAGATAGGAACGCTGGAAGTTTTTCAGGGAAAAAACGTAAAAAGTCAGGTGGTCCACACCGGAACGGAAAACGACCTCCGTTATCTCTTCGAGAAGGTCTGCACCTCTCTCGTGTCCTTTCCAGATGGGAAGCCCCCTGGCCCTCGCCCACCTCCTGTTACCGTCTGGGATTATGCCAATGTGCCGGGGAATCACAGAAGGAGTCAAAAGCTCAAACTTTTAAATGTGATGTAAACATTTTTAAAGCATAAACACCCATTTCTATTTGCTCCGAGGACCATAGGTTGGGGGAAACACCCGTTCCCATTCCGAACACGGAAGTTAAGCCCCAACGCGGTTCCGCCGGTACTGGACTTTGGTCCGGAAAAGCGGAATGGTTCTCGGGGCATCTCATTCTCAAAAATCAATTGTTGAGCCCCTTTATCACAACTCTGTAATACTTTATTTCACCTGCTGTGGGGCTCTTGCGGACTATCTCGACGACATCTCCGGGTCTCGCACCAAGCAACATGGAAATCGGATCGCTGTCAAGCATCTTGGGAAGCTGCCACTTCTTAACGCCGTACTTCTTCAGCAGCTCTTCCACCTCTTCAGCGCTAAGAAGTCTGTGTTTGGGGACCCACTCGTGATCGAGTATCTTCTTTCCAAACCCGAGCGTATCCATTATGTGAGCGCGCAGGGTTTCCTCGGGAACACCCTCAACAAGCCGCTTTATGACGTCAATTTTCTTGCCACTTTTTTTCAAACCTTCTGCTTCGCAGATCTTGATAAGGTCCCTGTACTTCAACCCATTGAGCAAGCGAACTATGTCTTCCACGGTAGTGGAGAAAAGAGCAGTTTTAAAAAGTTACCGAAAGCTTTTAACAATATAAAGGACATACACTCTTATGTGATAATTATTCTCCCTTACAAAAACAGGCTCAAAATAATGAATGACTCTGAGTTTTACAACGAATTCCTGCGCCCCCCGCTGTACGAGAGGCTGAAAGATTCTCTTGCGCGGTTCACCTCAAAGATCAGACACCTTTTATCATATACGGACCCCTCAGATCGTAGCCAAGTTTCCTGAAGTACGGGCGAACCCCGACTCCGCTTATGACTGCCAGCTTCTCATAGCCGTTTTCGCGGGCAATCTCTTCGGCCCGTTCCATCAGCTTCCTGCCCAGTCCCCTGTGCTGCCACACCCCCATCTCGCCTATGCGAGCTTCGGGACCGTAAACGCGTATTTCCCTGACAACCGCCGCCCCTTCAAGCTCAGGTCGCAGGACCCTCTCCAGCAGGCGGAGGCGGAGGAAACCGATTATCCTGTCCGCTCCCTCCCAGCTCAAAAAGACCTCGCGGGCTCCAGCCGCCCTGTACTTCCTCTCAACGAGCTCGGGCTCAACATTCACCTCGAGCTGGATCTCCCTGCACCTTATGCACCTGCACGTCTTCCCCAGCTCCTTCATCCTCCTCCAGACAAGCTCCCGCAAATTTCCCTTACGGACGCCCGCCTCTATTGCCTGAGCGGGGACATCCCTCTGGACACGCATTATCCTGACCCACTCGGGAACCAGTGACTTCACCCTGGCAAGCAGATCAACTATGACTTCCTCACCTGCAGGCTTGTAAATCCCCTTACGATACCAGTCTTCAAGCTCCGAACCCGGAACCACGAGGGTGGGGTATATCTTGAGCATATCTGGCATGAACCTCTCATCCTCAAACAGCTGCCTGAACATCAGCATATCCCGTTTCACGCTGGACCCCGGAAGACCCGGCATCATATGATAAACGACTTTGTAACCGAGATCGCGCGCGTCCCCTGTCGCACGGACCGTCTCGCTCACCCTGTGTCCCCTATGCACGAGCTCGAGCACATCATCGTAAAGGCTCTGCACCCCCAGTTCGATCCGGGTCGCACCCAGCCTGAGAAACCAGTTCAGGTCCTCAAGCTTTGCCCAGTCAGGACGGGTTTCAAAAGTGAGTCCCACTATCCTGTGAGGGGCGGACTCGTTCAGCCTGTGGGCTTCCTCCAGAGTTGAGGAGTCAACACCGTTGCATGCGTCAAATATCCTCTTCACAAAGTTCTCCTGAAAAGCACGGGGGAAAAAGTTGAAAGTTCCTCCCATAACGATGGCTTCCACCTTGTCCGTGGGATGACCGTTCCGTTCAAGCTGCTGAAGCCTGTTCGTTGAAATCCTGTAAGGATCATAATTGTTCCGGATGGCCCGGCGTGCGGCGGGTTCAAGCCCCGTGTAGCTCTGAGCCGCGTTCTCCCCCATGAAGCAGTAAACACACTCACCGGGACACCTGAAGGCTGGAGCCATGACAGCGAGCACCACGATCCCGCTCATGCTCCGCCTGGGTTTCTTCACGGAACCACCCCGAGCCAACGTTTAAAAGCATCTGGTTTATTAACTATGTAATGAAAGCACTGTTACTCGCAGGCGGAGTCGGGAGCAGACTCTGGCCGATGAGCAGGGAAGCTTATCCCAAGCAGTTCATAAAATTCTTTGACGGAGAAAGCC
>CAYVIY010000054.1:0-4538 GCA_964451765.1 Candidatus Undinarchaeota archaeon | reverse complement strand
GTATCACCGCCTTGCCCGTCCTGAACACGAGAATCCTCATGGACCCCCTGTGCAGCTTCATACCGGGAAAAGCCTCAGGATCGTACTCCGAGTCGGGAATAGCGTAAGCGAGCTCGTGCAACCGGAGATTTCTCTGCAGATCAACGCTGACAACGATGTTCCTGACAGCTATCTTTGGCACCTGAACATCAATTCCATTATCTCTCAGGATCTGAACAAGATTATTCACTTTCTCCCGCGCTTCATCCACGCTCCGGGCCCCACTGCAAACAAAATTGCCGGAGCTGTAGAGAAGGAAGCCAACTCCGAATTTTTTTATCCGCAAAGCGGGAAATTTTCCGGGTTCATAGACACTCCCTGAAACTTTTTCATTAATTTCGAGCAAGTTCAGGCTTGGTGCAAGTTTCCCGGTCACAACAATGTTCTGAATCTCGTACTGAATTTCCCCCACTCTATTGGAAATTATGGTGTTTTAAAAGGTTTCCGCTTCAACACCACAATATTTGCTTCTGTCGTATCTATCGCACTCGTACCGAATGGATCTTCGATGACCAGCGTAAACTCTTCTCCGTTGAGCATTCTGTCAATCTTCTGCACGACCTCTGCCTCCCTGTGAAAGCGATCCCTTATCCTGACGAGGATCCCCTCGACAGTTGTTATGAAACCCTGAGAAGCGGGGCCCGGCTCTATCATGGCGCCCAGCTCAGGGATGCGGACCGTGGCGGTAGAGCTGCGGGCGACCAGCACGTTCAGATCCTCCGGCCCCCTGACGCGGAACTCTATCCTGCGCGGCTCGTGCGCCCTTTCGGGAAAAACATCCACGCCCCTGTACCCGCACTTCGTGCAGTGAAAGGAAAAAAGGGTGACGCCTTCCCCGACAAAATCAACCCTGTCAATGACACCGAATTCAAGAGGTCCCCCACAGAGGGGACAGATAAGCTTACCTCGCAATTTCAACCACTGGTGGAACCAGAACGATCCAGTTTTCACCCAGCCCCGTTATGTCCGCACCGGTGACATCGCAGTGAGTCTTGAGCCTGTTGACCGCCTTCTTCAGCTCCGCCATGTCCTTGTTTTTCAGGGGGGTAACCTTAACGATTATGATCGCATCACCCTTTCTGAACCTGTTCAGGACCTTTTCAACATCCGCGTATCTCTCCATAACCATGAGACCCAGCTTGAGCTTGGGCTTGACCTCCCTTGCAACTTTCGCTTCCACTACTCCTTCTTCATCATCCATCTTTCCCAGCTTGAGTATATTTTCCAGCATTCCAACCACCTTTCAAAATAAATCGCGGGGAGATATATTTACTTTATCTTGGTCGAGGCTGTTTCGAGCAGGCTCGCAACTTCCCAGATCTGAGTCCTAGTGTGAAAGGGAAGGTTGGGATCCTGACTCAGCTCATCAAGCATACTTATTGCAGCCCCGATGCGGATGTGAATCTTTTCCCCTTCATTATTGAGCCTGTTAACAGTCTTTTCACAGACGACTTTTATGTTCCGCGGGACAGACGGATCCTGAAGTATCCCGTTCAGTATATCCATCGCCCTGTCCAGCTCTTCCATACAATCACCTCTTAAGCTTCTCGCTCAGCTCCTTGATTTTTTCAGTGAGCTTTTTCTCACTGCTCTTCACAGTCCGAATTCGCAAATCAAGCTTCTCCTTTGCCTCTTCAAGATCCTTAAGGACAGACTCCCGTTTCTTCCTGACAAGAGCGGGACCTATCGCCTTGTAAACATACTCCTCCTTCTCTTTCTTAAGCTCGTCAATCGCAGCTTCAATCTCCTTGAGCTGAACTTCAAGCTGCTGCCTTTGAGCAATCAAAACCTGAAGCTGCTGCTGATTTATGCTAAGTTGCGTCAGAGCGTGCTTCTGCTGCGGACTCATATCTGCCATCATACCACCTCCTCAATCTTCCTGAGCGCCTTGTACATTCGAAGCCACCCGTTAAGGCTGGCCTGCAGTGAGCTAACATTCGGTGCTTTTATACGGATTTCCATCCATCCATCATTCCAGGACAGTTCCACCTTGCTCCTGATCTCCTTCTCCACCTTCATGGCTTCAAACATCTCGCGGGAGCACGGGAGAATCAGCGAGCCTTCACATGTTTCACCACTGGCGGGCGCACCTTCACCAGTATCTTGTAACCGCAATAGGGACACCTCACCCGCTCGTACCGCAGGTCCACGTTTACGACCCTGCCGCACTTGAGACATCTGTACGTTCCCATCAAATCACCCTGTAGGCACCGCTGGCGAACTTGAACTTGCACTTTTCGCACTGCCAGATGCCTGCACTGACCCTCCTGACCTTAAGAGAACCGCACTTCGGACACTTGTACCGCCTGTGCCTGTACATCCTCTCGATCTCCTCGAGCCTTCTCCTGGGCTTGAGACCGTATCTCGGACCGAACCTCTTAACCATCTTCATCTTCGCGATTGTCATTCAATCACCACCCAGACCGACCGCAAGCGCCATCAGCAACGCGACTGCTATCACGGTCAGCATCACAGGATCCTGTCTAGTAAGCCAATCAACCGCCTTTAAAATATCTCCGGTCTGCCAGGCAGTGTACCCGCCGTAAGCTATCCCGCCAATAACTGCAAGCGTTATCAGTTTTTTCAGCAGAGCCTTCCATCCTTCAGGCATGAAAGCACTACTGCTTGTTTTTTATAATCCTTTCAGCAGGGATTTTGTGTGATGAGACCCAGGGTATCTGATCCGTGATGATGCCGTCCCAGTCTGATAAAGATTTCCACTTCGGCTGCAACTTCTTGGATATGTATCTGCACCCCTTGCGCATCTCCCCGGTCAGAACACTGCTTCAGTGATGCCAGCTTCCGACCCATCTATAAACCGCACCTCCTGTCAACTCTCATGGATGTGTACTTCGTGACGACCAACGGGGGCAAGTTCCGGACTGCATCCCGCGAATTCGACAGGGTTGGAACAAGACTCATTCACGTTCCCCGCGAGCTGGAGGAACCCAGAATAGAAGATATGAAAAACGTCGAAAGAATAGCAAGATTCAAGCTGAGACAGGCGTACGCCCTGCTCAAAAAACCTGTGATCGTTGCCGACTCCGGCTTCTACATCAAGGCTCTCCGGGGGTGGCCGGGTCCGTACATAAATTTCAACCTGAACACTATAGGAATAAAGGGCATTCTCAAGCTGATGGAGGATGAAACTAACAGAGAGGCGTACTTTTACACTGCTGTGGCATACACAGACGGAAACAGAACCGCAGTTTACACAGGCAGGAAAGATATGCTGGTGGCAGATCGTCCACGCGGGAAAAAGCAGAAATGGCACTGGAGCGACCTGTCACAGATAGTGATTCCAGACGCACAGGGGTGCACAAAAACGATCGCTGAAATGAGTGAGGAGGAATGGACACAGACCTGGCTTCCCCGCCTGCACAGAAAACACCCATCAGCGTTCAGGCAGGTGGCAGAGCACATCACCTAACGCGCGCGATCTCCTCGTGGATTATTTCAATTATCCGCTTCCCGGGAAACCTGCCCCGGAACTCCGCCATGACCAGGCCCATGAGACCCTTGGCAGGGTTGCGGGAAGTTTGCACGTATTCAATCCTTTCCTGTACAAGCTTTCGGACGAAACTGCGAACATCAGCCTCGCTGACTGCGGACGTGTTGAGCTTTTCTCCCCTCGCGAGCTTTATGATGGCGTCCAGAATTCCCCCCTTCGTAACAGCACCCCTCTCGTAAAGCTCCACAACCTGCTGGATAATTTTTTTGTCAATGGATATATCCATCCTGCGAACCGCTGGCAGATACTCTGTTATTATGATGCCTGCAATCGGCTTGCTACCAAGCTCCTCGAACAGACTGTAATCCTCGCTGAGGTAGAGCTTCCGCGCGATCTCCTCTGGAAGAATCTTCTGTAGTCTTGCCAGCCTTTCCTCGGGGGTCTCGGGAGTTTCAACCTCGAACGGCTTGACCGGAGGGACGTCCGTTTCGGGGTACATCCTTGCCCCTGTAGGGAGGGGCCGCATGTACGCCGTCGAGCCATCGGGATTCGCCCTGCGGGTGTCCTCAGAAACACCCCGCGAAAGCTGATCAACGCGAGCGTAAACCAGCTCAACTATTCTCCTGCTCCCGGAAGCCAGAATAATCAGATCCTGAGAATCCGCACCCAGCCTCTCGCGAACAGCCCGCATCTCCCCTTCTATTCCGTACTTCTCTATGCGCTCGTCGCTGTGAACGAAACCCCTGAACCCGAAGGACTTGACGTACTCTGCAATCTCCTTTCCAACCCACTTTCCCTCGTGGAGCTGCTCTGCAAACAGCCCGGCTGCCCCTTTCAGGAAGCCCGCGTAAACCTTCTTCCCGCGGAATATCTTGCTGCTGCTCTGCCTGAACAGATCGGACACGTCCGTAATTTCCCCCCTGTCGCAGGAAAACCGCTCCTTCAGCTCTATAATTCTTTTCTGGCGCTGAACCTCGTACTTCACTATTGTGGGTATTAGATCGAGGTCCTGCACCCCTTTTATCTCGACCCTCGCGCCCCCTTCTAT
>CAYVIY010000053.1:2883-4562 GCA_964451765.1 Candidatus Undinarchaeota archaeon | reverse complement strand
AGAACCGAACATCGGTTCACGCTGTATACGTGGGGATCTCCGATCCCCAGCATATCAGAAAGTGTGGGGGAATTAAAACTCGACTAAATGTGCTACCTCGCTTCGCTCGGTAACATGAGAGAGTGCGGGGGGTGGGATTTGAACCCACGCAGGCACTAGCCACTGGAGCCTGAATCCAGCCCGTTTGACCAGACTCCGGCACCCCCGCAAGATAAAAAGGGAAGTTCTACTTTAAAGAATTTCCGGCACTTTGCATGTTCTCGAGATACCAGCGGCTGTCCTCTTCAATCCATTCCTTTGGATCGTACTCTATGATTTTTCCCTGCTCGTTAACTGTTACGACCCGGGAGATACCCGCGTTGATTATGATCCGCCTGCATCTCTTGCAGGGGACACTTTCTGTCAGTTTTCCGTCCGGCGTCCTCCCCACTATGTACAGCACTCCCCCAAGAACTTTCGAGCCGTTCCTCGCGGCGTTTACCACGGCGTTTTCCTCTGCGTGAACCGCAGGGCACCAGTCATACCCTGCATAGTGAGGCGCCTTGACCCTGTCCTTGAGGCACCCGAGCTCGCAGTCAGACACACCGCGCGCCGGACCGTTGTAGCCTGTGCTGACTATCGCATCGTTCACAACGATGATCGCACCGAATTTCCTGCGGACGCAGGGACTCCTTTCAGAAACAGCGATTGCTATGTCCAGATAGTACCTTGTCTTGTCCGGTCTTTCCATTCCTGTAAAACTGTGGGGGACTTAAAATCCTATTGCACCGTTATGGGGACAGTCGTGGAGACGGACCTGCCTGAGTGAACCGCACTAACAGTCAGGTTGTATTTTCCTGCAGTGAGGTTATTCAGCTCGTAAAGCAGTTCGAACTGGTTCATCCCGAAGGACAGATTTACTCCCTTCCTCCGCAGGCTGCCGTTCACTCCGTAAACCAGGGAAACGTTTGCAACGGACCTGCTTGCATAAACTGACACATCAAGGAGAACATCCCCGTCCGGGTGGTACGTATCTTTCGGGGTGAACGCGCTTATCTGTATGGAAGGTTCGCTCCTCGCGTAACTGTTCACCCTGAAAACGACCCGGAACAGGAAAAGGGAGGCAACGAGGGTCATGCTTATGAATATGAGAGCCACGATGGGCATGAGGTTTCTCACATCACAGCAAATGCCGACAGTTTAATAAATTTCCGAAGTAATGGCTGTATGGAGGAAATTCTGGTTGTGGACTTTGGAGGGCAGTACTGTCACCTCATCTCCCGGCGTGTGCGGGAGCTGGGTGTGAAAACGAAAGTGGTCGATCCTTCAGGTATCCGCAGCGATGTGAAAGGGATAATTCTTTCAGGAGGGCCGCTGTCCGTCTATGAGAAAGATGCCCCGGAAGTGGATCTGGATTTCAGCGTGCCTGTTCTTGGCATATGCTACGGGCACCAGCTCCTCGCCCGTATGCTCGGGGGAAAGGTGCGGAAAGCGAAAGCGGGGGAGTACGGACTCACCCCATTAAACGTTGCACGGAAAGGAACACTGTTTAAGGGACTGCCTGAAAGATTCACAGTCTGGATGAACCACAGGGACGTGGTGACCGTTCCCCCGGAAGGGGCTGAAGTCCTCGCTTCAACGGAGAACTCTCCAGTGACCGCATTCGAAGGAAAAAACGTGTTTGGAGTCCAGTTCCACCC
>CAYVIY010000053.1:2413-2873 GCA_964451765.1 Candidatus Undinarchaeota archaeon | reverse complement strand
ACTGAGTTCGGGATGAAAATTCTGGATAACTTCCTGAATCACTGCGGTGTCAGGAGGGAGTGCAAACCGGAGACTCTGGCGAGCAGGCTCGTGAATGAAGCGAGGGAGTTCATAGGAAAACGGCGCGCGATTATCGGGCTTTCGGGAGGCGTGGACTCGTCAACGGCCGCAGCCATCGTCGAGCGGGCAATCGGAGATAGGCTGACCGCAGTATACGTTGACACAGGACTTATGCGCAGTGACGACATCCCTCTGATAAGGGAAACGTTCGGGGGCAGGCTGAATCTGATCGTGGTTGATGCAAAAGACAGGTTCTTCTCCGCCCTGAGGGGAGTGGAGGACCCGGAGAAGAAGCGCAGAATCATTGGAAAGCTGTTCGGGGAGGTGTTCGAGGAAGTTGCCAGGAAAACTGGATCTTCCGTTCTTGTTCAGGGCACGATCTACTCGGACCGCATTGAAA
>CAYVIY010000053.1:0-2403 GCA_964451765.1 Candidatus Undinarchaeota archaeon | reverse complement strand
GTTACGAAGCACTCCTCCCTGATAAAGAGTCACCACAACGTGGGAGGGTTACCGGCCTTGGGACTCGATGTCTACGAGCCCCTGCGAGAGCTTTACAAGGATGAAGTCCGGAAACTCGCGGAGCAGCTCGGTCTTCCCGACCGGCTCATACACAGGCACGTGTTTCCCGGACCGGGATACGCCATCAGGATCCTGGGGGAGGTCACCCCTGAAAAAGTCAACGTGGTCAGGAGAGCCACAGGCATCATCGAAGAGGAGCTTCACAGAAGTGGCATTTACGAAAAGGTCTGGCAGGGATTTGCCGTGCTCCTGCCAGTCAGATCCGTGGGAATTCAGGGGGACGAAAGGACGTTCAGGAATGCCATTGCCGTTCGCATAGTTGAGTCCAGAGACGCGATGACTGCAAGCTTTTCGAGAATCCCGTGGGACGTGCTTGAAAGGATCTCCACGAGAATTGTGAATGAAATACAGGAAGTTAACAGGGTGGTTTATGATGTGACGAACAAACCCCCCGGAACAATTGAATGGGCATAGTGGTCTAAAAACTAATATACTGCCCGGGCATATCACGTATGTGTTTGAATCAATAAATCTGGAAAAGCGGGAAATTCTCGGACACAGTGGAAACGTTCGCGTTGTGGCGAACCCGGGAACAGGTAAAACACTCCTCCTGGCTTACAAATACTGCCAGCTTGTCCGGGAGGGCGTCCCTCCTGAGCAGATACTCTGCCTCACGTTCACCCGCAAGGCAAGGGCGGAAATGGAGAGCCGTATCCGTGAGGTTATGCGAAGGGAGGGGGTGAAAATGCACGTTCCGAATGTGCACACCTTTCACTCTTTTGCCCACGAAACGCTCGATGAGACAAACCTCGTTTCATCAAACGTCATGCGGTACGTCATCTTCAAATTCCTGAAGGAGCACGACGTATTTTCATACGGAGACGGGTACCTGCTCGGCACAATAGTTCCACGTATTGAGAACCTGCTGCGCTACCTGAAGAACTTTCACATAACCGCCAGCGACCTGAACATCGACCTCATAAAAAAGAACCTTCCAGAGTCCAAGCTGGAAAGGGAAGAAGTAGAGCGATTCGCGGAGTGGTTCGTGGAAATCTTCAGGGAGTACGAGCGGGTGAAAGCCCGGAAAGGGAAAGATTACACGGACCTTCTGATCGAGTTTCTGAAGCTCAGGAACCCGCCAAAGTTCAGGTGGGTGCTGGTTGATGAACTTCAGGACGTGAACAAGCTGGAGGCGGAAATCGTTCTCAGGTGCGCGGAAAACTTTTTCGTGGTTGGGGACAAGAAGCAGGCGATATTCGGTTTTCAAGGGGGATCGATTTACAACTTTTCCCTTTTCGAGCCTGCGAAGGAGTTTGTTCTCAGGGAGAACTTCCGCAGCACCAACGAAATCCTGCAGTACGCTTCAGAGCACTTCCGGAGAAGCAAGAATGAGCGGATGCGCGCCGAGGTTGAAGGGCTCCGCAACCCCACAGCAGGTAAGGGAGAAAAGCCCGTGGTTTACAGGGTCGAAAGGGGGGATGAGGACCTGATAGCCAGCTTCGTCCGGAAACTCGACGGGCAGGTCTGCGTTGTGGCGCGAACGAACGCGCAGATTCAGAGACTCTCCCGCAGGCTGAGGGAGCTTGGAGTTAAGCACGAAACCACGTACGACTCCGCAAGCAGCTACGCAAAAAGTCAGATCGTGAAATTCATAAGAGGGTTGCTGAGCAACGATTTTGCAGATGTCCGGCAGGCTATGCTCACACCATTTTTCCCGGCGCCCGTGCAGGACGTGTTTGACTTCCTGAAAACGGGCGGAAACGCTTTCGAGCGGTTTCCCGAGTTCAACAGGCTGCGCAGCAGGGCGAGGAGCCTTGCCGACCTTGTTGACATAATCCGGGAAATGGTGCTGCCCGTTGCGGTTGCCCACGGAAAGGAGTGGGTGCTGGCTGCACAGAACGTTGCAGGCGCGATCGAAGACGCGCAGGACGTGATCGGGGACATTGACGATCTGGAGGCATTCCTGAAAAGCTCGGACCTGCTCGCAGAGGAACCGGTAACGGACAGCAGGCTGACCCTGACAACTGTTCACAAAGCGAAGGGAAAACAGTGGGACACTGTCGTTTACTGGCCATCAAAAACGCGCAACCAGACAAGTCACGCGGATGTCGTTGCCGAAGCAGTGCTCCTGTCCAGGGGGATCGATACCCGGGAAGAGCTTGAAGAGGAAGATCTCCGAATAGATTTCGTTGCCATAACCAGAGCGAAGCGAAGGCTTTACATCCTCACAGAACACCCTGAAAACTATCTGAACAGGTTCGCAGAATTCGATGAGCTTCAGGCTGAACCTCTACCTGCAGGCACCAGAGAAAGGATGAAAGAAGCATTCAACCTGTTCATCCA
>CAYVIY010000052.1:1872-4612 GCA_964451765.1 Candidatus Undinarchaeota archaeon | reverse complement strand
GATCATTATCGCCTGGGGGTCTATCACTCCGTAGTAGCCTGCCCGGGTTTCCTCCTTCACAAACCTCTTCAGGTCCTCGAACCTCATACGGTGGATTATTCTGGCTCCGGGATTCTGCTTCGGATCCGCGCTGTAAATCCCCCCCGTGTCCTTGACGAGGACCAGCGTGTCAGCACCGAGGAAATCCGCAAGCTCTGCCGCAACGGCATCCGTGCTCTGACCCGGGACCTGCCCGCCGGTAACGGGACGCCTGCCGATCCTCCTGTAAACATCATCAAAGCTCCGCGCGTAAACTCCGTCGATCACCCTGGCAAGCACCCGGGCATTCACGTGAGTCAGCTCTATCCCCACGTGGTCAAGAAACCCCTCTGGAAGGTTCAGGGTGCGAAGAGAAGTCAGATAGGTTTTTGTCAGACCTCCCCCGCCGGCAACGAAAGCCACCCGCCCCTTGAAACTGCCCAGAAACTTTTTCAGGCTGTCCACCTTTTCAGGAGAGGGCTCGGAGAAAAAGGCTCCGCCCACCTTCACGACAGCAAGCATATCAATTCAAAAGAAGGAAATAAATATCTCTTGCTGTTTCATGTGCGTGAGAGCCTTCATATCCATAGATGTTGAGGACGGGAAAATTCTGAAAAAAATCGAATCCCTTGAAAGCGAGCTGAACCGCACAGCCAGGGTCAAGACGGTCAGACCGGAAAACATCCACCTGACATTGAGGTTTCTGGGGGAAATAGACTCACCAGAGGGTCTGCTGGAAAGCCTGCGAGAGAAGTGTGCGGGTTTCGGAAGCTTTGACGTGGAACTAAGGGGTGTGGGGGGATTCCCCTCGGATGAGAGGGCTCGCGTTGTCTGGGTAGGTGCCGTGAGCCCGGAGCTTGCCCTGTTGAAAGAGCGCGTGGACAGTGCAATCGGGTTCGAACGGGAAGAGCGCTTCGTGGGACACGTCACCATTGGAAGGGTGAAACAGGGGTCAGTTGCAGGGTTCATAAGAGCCCACAGGAACTTTGAAGCGGGCAGGATAAAAGTCACTTCGATCAGGCTGAAGCAAAGCATATTAACTACCCGGGGTCCTATTTACAGTACCGTTGGAGAGGTGGAACTGTGATGTATCAGCAGAGATATTATGGAAACTATTATCCGTACCCCCCTAACTATTCATACTACCCGCAGAAGGGAAAACCATACGCCCTGCCGAAAAAACCGCTCTGGCCCATAGCTCTCGTGGTGGTGGGCATCCTGCTGATAGCCTACGGGTTCGTGTTCCTCCCGAAAATGGACCCCCAGATAAAGAAGTATGCAGCCCTCTATCCCGACAGGACGATGGCCGCAATAGTGTTCTGTAACCCATGCACAGGCATTGAAGGGGAAAATGTCGGAAGCGGAAAAGTGCTCGTGATAGACAAGGCTGTGGACATTCTGGACCTGGCAAGCAACCCGGGGGTCAGGCAGGTGCGCTATCTCAAGCTGATGGATTAGCCGTAAATGCTCGGGTAAGGGTCCCACGTTGGCGTTTTGACCTTCTTTCTCGTCCCTTCTTTTTCCAAGGGGGTGGTGTCAACGTTGAGGTTAAACCTTTTCGAAATGTGCTTTACAAGAACCGCCGCAGCTGTCGGATCGGGAGTCGGATCCGCAGACGCGAGGGCAAGGTACCCCGGCACGTCCCTTTCCAGAAACTCCATCATGAGAGGTCCGTAAATGCCAACCACGAACCCCAGCTTCATGAGATCGAGACCCTCAACTTCGTCGAGATACCTCGTCTTCCAGCTTATCACGTAGTTCTTTCGCTCTCCGCGCTTGTCACTCCCCCCGAGAATTATCACCTCCCGGGGATCCTTGGAAGCAACCCACTCTGCAAGATCCCTCGCAAACTTCCCGCAAAAATCGTCAGGGATCATTATATCTGACACGATCACGACCAGATCTCCCTGCGCGTAAATCCTGATGGGCGCTTCAGGACGGCTCTTGCGAATTATGGCAACAGCCGGAAGCTCGTCGTCCCGCACGTAACCAACGTGCTTGAACTTGAGCTTGTGAACTATGTACTCCGCAGATATGGCTCCTGCCATTCCCGTGCCGGGAAAACCTATTATGAATGTCCTGCCAGATTCTACAGGCTCAAACTCCTTGATTATCATACAATTAAAGAATGAAGAGGATATTTATGCTTATATCCTGCCAACCTCGAGAACCTCATAACTTGAAACAAGCTCGTTGTTTTTGAGCTTCTCTTCGATCGGATCAAGACCTCCTTCCCGATCCGGGACTCTGACGAGAATTTCCAGAGCCTTAAGCCCGAAAACAAAAGGTTTCTCTTCCATAAGCTCTGCAAAATCCAGACTCTTTTTCAGATCCTCAAAGGCATTCATGTCCTTTGGCAAAACCCGTATTTTTGCAACCACAACTCCCATTTAAGGTCCCTCAAATCCACAGCTCGGGCACTTCCAGGGTTTCATAAGCTTCCTGCACCTGCCACACCTGCGTATCTCAACCTCCCCACAGTTAGGGCAGAGAAACCTGACAGAGCCCTCAACCGTACTCAACTCAGCATTACAGGATATGCATCTCTGTTCCACATCCCTTGCCTAAATTGTTCATATAAAAAAGTATCGCTACAGCCTGCTGGCTCTCAAGCGAAGGTACCACCTTGCCTGTTCCATAGCACTCTTTCCCGCGTACATTTTTTCAAGGTTGCTCAGCCACAACTCAACAGGTATCAAGCCGCTCATACACTGTTAAGAGG
>CAYVIY010000052.1:0-1862 GCA_964451765.1 Candidatus Undinarchaeota archaeon | reverse complement strand
GGGGAGCCTGCCGCATGCCAATGTTTTTATCTGTCCTGCGCCTGTTCTTTATGATGAAAGAAAAAGTGTATGCAACCTGGCCTCAGGTCATATTCGTTGAAACAACGCTCCTGCTGGCAATAATCTTCGTTGGCGTGGAGTACCTGACAACAGAGGGGCTGTCTGCAATAAAATCGCTGGTTCTGATCTCACTGGTGAGCTTCACAACGTCGCTTTACCTGTCACTGAGCGCCCACAGGATATTTCCCCTCATGGTTATAGAAAAGGACCGGAAATGAAGTACAGCTTTCCTGCAGGGATGCGCCCTGCATCGCTGGAAGAAAGAAAGCAGTTTTATGAAAGAGAATTCAGGTGGCGGAAAGCAAAGAGGTGGATCCGGAGCTTTGTCAAGGTTGACACTGGAAGACACAGCGGGATCGTGAAGGAAGGAAAGCCCGAGCTGATCATGCTCAGGCCTGAAAGGGATCTAAGGGAAAGGCTGCTACACTACCTTCCAGAAGATGTTTACTATGACAGGAACACGTACAGGAGCCTGAACGCCTGCCTTCACTGCAAAACGTTCTTCGGAAAGATCAAAAACAGGTACTGCTGGTGGGTCTGCCCGAATGCGATAGGTCAGGAGCTGGCATTCGACGTGGATCCGGAGAACGCGAGCCCGGATATTAGGGGAAGCATTTACAGCTTCACGGAGGAGGAGTTTGAGGTTGCGAGGAAAACGACAATAGAGCTTGTAGAGTGGCTGAAAGAAAGGTTTGGCACGGTTGTGCCAGTTTACTCGGGAAGGGGATTCCACGTGGTCGTGAAGGGACAGGACGGGCTGGGTCTGGAAGAAAGGCAGGCGCTGATAGACGAGCTCCCCGAAAGGCTGAGAGAAATGATAGACCCGTGGGTCACTCGAGGGAACATACGTCTCCTCCGGCTGCCTTACAGCCTTCACGGGCTGGTGAGCAGGGTGGTCACCCCCCTGAAAAAGCAAGATCTGGAAAAAACCGACCTGCTGACCAGATTCAAGCCAGAATACCTCTAATCTTCCACTTTCTCTTTTTTAGAGTCATAATAATAGTAGTACTTCTTGGCTTTTTTCTTGCAGGCCATACAATTCATAACATCTACAGGTAGATAAACTTTGCTTTATACTTTATAAACAGAAAATGTGATCAGTTTTTATGGGAATCGATCCCACGGACATTCGAATTTTAAACCTGCTGTCCAGCAATCCGGACATCTGCCAGCAGGAAATAGCTGACGCTCTGGGGATGACGCAACCCGCGGTTTGCTTCAGGATCAAAAAGCTGAAGCAGGAAGGGATACTCCGGGAAGGGTGCGGGATAGACCTGAAAAAGCTCGGTCTGTCCATATTCATCGCCTTCGGAGAAGGAAGCCCTGAATTTCTTAAAAGAAATCCTTACATAATCGAGGCGTTCAGGGCAGGAGAAAAAACGATGGCAATACTCGCAACGGAGAACAGGGACACCGCGCGTGCCGTGGCAAAAAAGATGCTGCGCGCGGAGCAGGTCAGGGAAATAAAGGACTACTTCGGTCCCCTCGCCCTAAATCCGACAGAAACTCCACGCTGCACGACAGCCTGCAACAGGTGCGAGCTGTACGGTAAATGCCTTGGCCTGCCCGGAACAGAATGGTACAGAGGCTCTATTTTTTGAGCCTCACATCCAGCTGGGGGTAGGGAATCTCAATGCCTTCACGGGACAGGGCTTTCAAAACCTTTTCGGGCATTCCTGTCCTGACGGCGTAGTTCTTTGAAGCGGGGGTCCACGCCTTGAACGTTATCTCGACCGCAGAGTCCAGAAAACCGCTAACGAACACGTCCGGGCCGGGCGACTCAAGAACGAACGGGTCTGAAT
>CAYVIY010000051.1:960-4646 GCA_964451765.1 Candidatus Undinarchaeota archaeon | reverse complement strand
CGAAGAGTTGGGGCGTATGGCGTTTTTCTTATGTTTATTCTTTTCCACCCTGATTTCCTTTAGACGGCACCGAACTTTGAAAAAATTATCAATTCGAGCGCGAGCATTATGGAAATGAAAGATAAAATGTAATAGTCGGAATTCAGCGGGATACGCTCGTTTCTGAATATGACGTTCTTCAAACTCTCCTGAAGGGCACTTTCATTTGTCGTGTAGAAGAACCTGCCACCAGTATCCTGAGCAATTTCACGGAGCTCATCAGGGTTTATCTCGGGCAGAGTGAAATTTGTGGCTATGTTGTTCGATGAAGCGATGTCTTTCAGCTCGTTGAAAAGGGCGGTTGTTTCGTCGGTGGTCGCAATTCCCACGGTGTATATCGTAACGTGCTTTCTTTCCGCTTCTTTCACAGCCTCCGTGACGTTTCTCCCCACGTTGCTTTCTCCATCCGTTATCAGTATGAGAAACTTCTGCTTGTCGCTGTCTTCGAGCATGGATATCCCTGTGAATATGGCTTCACCTATGGCGGTTCCCGTGCTGTTTGGCTCAATTGTGAGCTTTTTCACTGTCTTTTTCAGCTCGAAAGTGTTGAGCGTGAGTGGGGAAATGGGTGTTGCCCTGTCACTGAACTTGACAAGGCATATCTTCGATGCTCCCGGCAGGCTGTCAATCCAGTCTATCACTGACTGCTTTACGAATTCAAGCCTGTTTGGTTCATAGTCCGGGAGGAGCATGGTTTGAGAAACGTCAATTGCGATGCAGAAGTCCGTGTTTGCCACGGGCTTTACGAGACTTACCTCAATTGATTCAGTCGCAACCAGAAACAGGAACGTAACGACGAGGGCTTTCGTCACGAGGATCCAGGGGCTCGGGACTATCGACCGGAACCCGTGAACCTTGCGCAGGGTGTAAAAGTTCGCGAATTTCAGTATCCTGTCCTTTCTTATGCGCGTCATGAATATGTATGAAAGGACAACCATCGTTTCGAGCATGAAAAGCATACCTAAACTTCTCCAAGGAAGAGACAGCACAACCTTTATTCCGAACAGGCTTATCTCCATTTACGCTCCCCTGAACAGGTCAAGTATCAGCCGGACTATGTCCTTGTTTGTTGTCAGCGTCTTAACATATAACGCTCCTGCCTCCATAAATTTTTCCTTTATTTTCTCCTCTTCTCTTTTCACTTTCCTGTTGTAAGCGAGCCGGACATCGTCAGCATCTATCAATGTCACTTCCCCTGTGTCGGGGTCCTGAACATACATCTTTCCGATTCCCTCAGGTATGTAGCTGTCCAGCGGATCGCGCACCATTATCCCCGCAACACCTTCGAAGTGGTTCGCTGCTTTCAGCACGAAATCATACATATACTTCTTTTCCCCTATGAAGTCAGATATGATGAAGACGAAGGAGTCCTGCGGGAAAGTTTCGAGTATGGGGTGCGTTATGACTTTCCAGTCTTTCGGCCCGCCCCACAGGTCTGGCTTGCACAGGGTTTTTCCTATCTGAAGGACCGTGTCAACGGATATGCTGGGATCTATGAATGTTTTTATCCTGTCTGAAAATGCGATCAGGCTCGCTTTATCTCCGAGGTTTATTGAGGTGAGGGCAAGGGTGGTTGTCAGGATGGATGCATACTGATTCTTCGTGAGCTCCGTCGTTCCGAGAGCCATTGTGGTTGACACGTCAACAACGAAGATTATGTTCAGTTTTCTCTCCTCTTTGAAGACCTTCACGTGGGGCTTTCCCGTCCTTGCGTAGGAGTTCCAGTCTATGAACCGGGCATCGTCCGATGTGGTGTACTCTCTCAGCCTGTCAAACTCCAGCCCCCTTTGCGTGATGACTTTGTAGTATATGAACTGAAACTTGAGAATATCCACGAGCTTCCAGACATTTTTCACAGCCCTGCTCCACAGGTCCTTGAAATCGAGGGTCGTGACCTCGATCTCAACATCACTCAAGGTACTTCCACCTCATCAATCAGGTCCTTTATGATGTCGTCCGTGTTTATGTTTGCCGCTTTTCCTTCGTAGTTGAGGATTATCCTGTGTCTCAGCACGGGCAGGACGACGTGCTTCACGTCACCCGGAATGACGAAGTTTCTTCCCTGCATGAGCGCGTACGCCCTCGCAGCGAGCGCCAGCGAGATCGAACCCCTCGGGGACGCGCCATATCTGATGTATTTGGAGTACTTGTTGTCCTCCGATCTCGTTTTAGTTACAATCTTGAGGATGTATTCTTTCACTGGTTTTGCTATGTATATGTGCCTGACTATGTTCTGCATTTCGAGAACCTCTTTTTTCGTGAACACAGGGTTTATCTTCTGGAATATGTCCTTGTTTATGACGGTGTTCCTGTCAATTATTTCCAGCTCTTCCTCCCACTTGGGGTAGAACACCATTATTTTCAGGAAGAACCTGTCAACGACAGCCTCCGGCAGCGGGTAAACTCCCAGCTGCTCCAGCGGGTTCTGGGTTGCCAGGACGAGGAACGGTCGCTCCAGCTCGAATTCTTCCTTGTGGATGTTGACCTTTCTTTCCTGCATGGCTTCCATCATTGCCGCCTGTGTCTTTGGTGGCGCCCTGTTTATTTCGTCTGCAAGGAGGAAATTCGCGAATATGGGTCCTTTCACTATGTAGAAGTCCCCTTTGGTCGGGTTGAAGACGTTCACACCTATGATGTCGCTCGGGAGCATGTCTGGGACGAACTGGATACGTCGGAACAGGGTTCCTTTGATGCATCTTGAGAGGGTTTCGACAAGCAGTGACTTCGCCAGACCCGGAACACCTTCCAGAAGGGCGTGCGAGTCTGCCAGCAGCGTGAGTACGACCTGCTCGACCACGTTCTCCTGACCCACAACACTCTTGTGAACTTCTTTCTTTAGGTCACCTATCCTCTTGGAATACTCTTCTATCTTCTTTCCTACCTTTTGATCATCATCCTGAGGCTTGAACTCACCCATACAATTACCTCCTTTTACTTTCTATTTATCCGTTTACTTTATTTCCATATACATTTCCAGCCGGCTGTCGCTGCCCTTCAGATCGCGCAGCTTGGCGGGGAGTCTGACTTCGTAGTCGTAGGTTCCGTAGCTTCCTGCCTTGTCTTCATTTATCCTCGTTATGAAAACCAGGTCTTGCGTTCCATCATATTCCGTTCCCCCGTCTCCGGCGTCCCACAGGACCCCCGTCACGAAGTTTCCGTTGTTCCCGTCTGTCGAGTTGACAACGGGGACGTTGCACACGGTCCTGTAGCCTATTTCGAAGCAGTCCGTTGAATCCGCCACTCCATCGTTGTTTGTGTCGAACACCTTCCTGATGGAGTCGTTGAATCCTGTCATGTTCAGCGCCGAGTCCGCTTCAGACAGGTCGTTTGTTCCGTTCAGTGCCCTCAAGTTGCTGAAGTCAAAGCTGGAATCGACATCGTAGAAGTACAGGTTTCCCTGCTGGCTTTGCGGGACCCACCTCGTGAAGTTTCTGCCCGCAGAATCTGCCATTGTTATCCATCCGTTGGTCTGCCCGTAGAACACGGTCCAGGCGTTCAAGTCGTACAGCGTGGCGTTCACGTTGTTCGTTTCATCCGTTTCATCGACGCTGCTGTTCGCATCCGCGATCCCTTCGAACTTCCACGCACCCAGGCTGGCTGTCCAGCTGAAGTTGATGAGGTGCCAGCTGTTTCCCGGGCAGTCGTCC
>CAYVIY010000051.1:0-950 GCA_964451765.1 Candidatus Undinarchaeota archaeon | reverse complement strand
CCGTTGTAACTGTATATCTTCAGGGTGATGTTGACCCCGTTCGCTGCTGTGGTCCTGTTGTTGCTCACGTTCAGCCTTATCTGTAGCGTGTTCCCTTCTTTCACTGCGGTGTCATTGAACGTTATCTGGTTCATTATCAGGTCCGGCTTTGTTTGAATGGTGAACCACGTCTCGTTCGAACCCACGTTGCCCGCCGTGTCGTTCGCATACACGATCACGTGGTGCAGCCCATCAGCAAGCCCACTCAGTGTTGTATTCTCACAGTTCGGCAGGCTTGTATTAGCAGAGCCATCCAGAGAGTACCAGCAGCCCTCGAGATGCTCATCGCTTACCGTGTAGTTAAGATCAACTGTATCTGTCGTGTAGGTTGTGTTCTCGGGGCTATGGATTGTAACATTTGGAGGCGTTAGATCAACTGTGAAGTATGTCTCATTGTATCCCCAGTTATTCACAGTATCGTTGCACCAGAATTCGATATGGTGCAGACCTTCGGTTAGGCCTGTAAGCAAAGCGTAAAAGTATGTGTCGTTCAACTTATTCATTGTGGTATTACTTCCTGAATCGAGCGAATAGTAGCAGAGGCTTGCATTCTCACCTGTACTGACATTTGCCCATATACTGCTTACATTGTATGTCATGTTCAGCGGGCTTACAATCAGTATTTCCGGTCCCGTTCTGTCAATGTACAGATACCTTACCTCTGTTGAGTTCCAGTTTCCTGCAGCATCAACTGCTGCTGCATAGTACCAGTGATCTCCAGGTTCAGTTATATTGAGCATCAATCTGTATTTTCCAGCATTGTAACTCGCATTGATTTCCTCAGGAGTTAGAGCTCTGCTCCAGATTCTTACTTCATCAATGGTTCCATTAAAGAAGTCCCATGAACCGACGGATTGGCTTCCGAAGGTTATTGACTCATTACTTGCCTGTATTTTTCCATGTCCGGGAAG
>CAYVIY010000050.1:0-4736 GCA_964451765.1 Candidatus Undinarchaeota archaeon | reverse complement strand
CTTTTACTTATTTCTCCTTTTAGATTTTTCAGCATCAGCCTGCCAGCCTCCTCAAGATCGTCGGTGTGGCCGAGAACCCACATGAGCTTGGTGTACGCGGCCTCGGCAGTCATATCCTCCAGATGGACCGCGCCCGCAGCTGCGAGCTTGCGCAGGTTCGTGTAAACGTACCTGTGTGTCCTGCCGAATATCGTCTGGGAAACAACGCCCACGAACATCTCATCGGACAGGCTGGATATCACGGGAAGCCAGCTCCGTCCGTTGTCAGGAGAAACGGGAACGTGCCCGAGACCCGTGCCTTCCACAATCACGCCCCGGTACCCCCTTGATCTGAACCAGTTCAGTATCTCGGGGTCCGAGCCGGGATAGACTTTCACAAGGGCGACCCGCTCATCGATCTTTGTATCCAGTTCAGGCTCCGCATCGCTGCGCGTCATGTAGTTCGCCACTTTCTCGATCTTGCCGTCGGGCCAGACCTTCGCGAGGGGGGGATAGTTCACGGACACGAAAGCAGCCCGCCGGGAAGTGTGCATCTTCCTCGCCCTGTTCCCCCTTATCAGGTAGTTGAAGTCATCACTCATACTCGCGTGAAAACAGATTGCAACTTCCGCAACGTCAGACAGTGCCGCCCGCACGCTGGTAAGCAGGTTCACAAAAGCGTCAGTGCTCGGTCTGTCACTGCTCCTCTGGGCTCCCGTGAAAACTATAGGCTTGGATGTATTTATCATAAAAGATAACATTGATGATGTATAATGCATTGTATCTGTTCCGTGCAATATTATTGAACCGTTGCTTTCCTTCACACCTTTCCACGCAGCCCTGGCAATCTTTTCCCAGTTTCCGGGGGACATATCCTCGCTCAGGATCTTCATAACATTCACAAACTCCAGATCCGCAAACTCAGCAACCTCCGGAACAAATGACAGGATCTCCTCCGCGCTCATCTTCGCTTCAACACCGCCCGTCACGTAATCGACCTTGCTGGATATGGTTCCTCCCGTCCCGATAACTGTAACTTTCGGGCCTTTCCCTTCAATTTTTCGGGAGGTCCCTGAAGGAAACTGGACTTCTTCAATGTCCCTGATGGAAGCTATGTTCTTCCTGCTCAACCCCACATTGTACCCGCTTTTCAGCTTCAGTATGAGAATATCCTCACTGGACGATTCGGTTCGGGGGACGATAAAACCCTCGAACACCCTGCCATCGTTCATCGCAACCCGGACTTTTCTGGCAGATTTCACGTAATAAAGAGTTCAGCCTGTTTATAAAATGACCGTGAATTATTGCAACAAAAAATATACATTACACTCAAGATATCCATATATAGTGGTAAAAACAAGGGAGTAATAGGAAGCCCCCAAAACATCATTTGAGCATTCCTCAGATTTTAGCTTTCAGTTTAGCCCCCAGGTACCACATTTCGTGGCTTTCTCGACTTTCTGTATAAATAGACTGCTACAGTCATAAATATGGATTGTGGCAGTCTGAACTATAGGATGGAGTATATAGGAGGGAGCTGAAAATGGACTTCATCATAAAGTCTGCGTTGGAAAACTCGAGGGAAAATGAAAACTGGGACATAGGACAGGCCAGGATACTGGTAGTGGGAACTGGCGGGGCGGGAAACAATGCCGCGGACAGGCTTTACAGGCTGGGCATCCAGGGTGCGAGGATAATCGCCGTGAACACGGACAAACAGCATCTCGATCACAGGGAGGCGGATGCCAAGGTCCTTATAGGTAAGGAAAGCTGCAAGGGTCTGGGAGCGGGCGGTTTCCCTGAAGTCGGAAGGAAAGCTGCAGAAGAAAGCAAGAACGAATTGAAGGAACATCTGAAGGACTCAGATATGGTCTTTATAGTTGCAGGTATGGGAGGAGGAACGGGAACAGGATCTGCACCCGTGATAGCCAGAATAGCAAAGGAAATGGGCGCGATCGTGATAGGCGTTGTCACAATGCCTTTCAAGATGGAAAGAGCGAGGATATACAAAGCTGAAAGCGGGCTGTACGAGCTGAGGCAGGTCAGCGACACCGTGATCGTGATAGACAACAACAGACTGCTTGAGGTCGCTGGCAAACTGCCGATAGCTCAGGCTTTCGCTGTGGCTGACGAGTTGATAGCAACGATGATAAAGGGAATAGTTGAAACCATCGCTCTGCCAAGCCTCGTCAACCTGGACTACGCGGATGTTAAAGCCATAATGAGCAACGGCGGCGTGGCTGTAATAGGTGTTGGTGAAAGCGCCAGCGAGAACAGGGCTGAAGAAGCCGTGAGAAAATCCCTCACCAACCCGCTGCTTGATGTTGAATACAGAGGTGCCACGGGAGCTTTGATACACGTGACAGGCGGCCCGGACATGACCCTCGAGGAGGCAAACCTCGTGGGAGATCTGGTGACCAAAGAACTTGACACAAACGCACAGGTGATCTGGGGGGCGAGGATAGATCCCAAACTGGAAGGAAAGGTCAGGGTTATGACCATAATAACGGGTGTTCAGAGCCCCCACGTGCTCGGACCTGTTAACGTGAAGGAACCGAGCCAGCAGGCAGTTGAGCTCACGAACGAGCTCGGAATAAAACTCTTGGCTTGAAGGAGCCGCCCCGACCCCACCCCTGGAGGGCCCTCCGCGGCCCTCCCTCCTTCACTTTTCTTTTGCAAGATCGATAGCCTCATTGGCAAGCGCATCCGCTCTGGAATTCATTGAACGTGGAATGTGTCTGAACTCGATGTGCTCGAATCTGCCAGCAAGCTCCCTCGCTTCCTTCCACAGGGGGAGGATGTTCTTCGACTTGACCCTGTACTCCCCCCTCATCTGGCGAACGGCAAGCTGGCTGTCCATAAAAACGACCAGCTTCTTCGCCCCTCTGGAAAGTGCGAGCTTCAACCCCTCAATCAAAGCGAGGTACTCCGCTTCATTGTTCGTTTTCCTTCCAAAATAAAAGGACTTCTCACAGGTTGAACCGTTCTTCAGAACCACCCCGCCTCCTGCTTCTCCGGGATTGCCCCGGGAAGCACCATCCGTGTAAAGCTCCATTTTACAGGCAGGACGGGGAATATAAAAAATCAGAGGGTGGACATACCCTCCCAGGCCCTGACAAACATTTCACGCATACCCTTGGAAAAGAACGGGCTGTGAATCCACACGCCTGTATCGTAGCTGGGGTGCACCTCCTGATCGCTTGTCAGCATGAATATCATTTCCCTGCCATCAACGATTACAAACCTTGCGTCCAGTCCCTTGAGCTCCCTGACTTCTCCAATCTCTTTGGCAACCTGAAGATTCTTTTCCGTCACGCCTTCGCGCTTAACCGCAATCAAAACCTTAACTCCCCTTTCCTTGGCGGCTTTCAGGGTCGGATAGTGATATTCAATTATCCTGTTGAGCTCGATCCCGCTGGTTGCAATTATGACCTCACTCTCTGCCTCGCTGAAGAGCTCATCAAGTCTGTCGTGCAGGTGGTGTCTCCCGCGTATTGCACCGCTGATCTGAGTCGGATCGATCTTTTTGACCCCTTTCTCGTACAGCGAAGTTATGTCCGCCCAAACGGGGTTCTTTTTTATGTCTTCAATCCGCTTAACCCTCTCGTGAAGCTCCAGATCCACCTGCTTTTTCAGCTTGTCTATGACTTCCTTGGGGTTGACCGCTATGTACTTTATTGGCTTCCCCAGACGCATTATGACAAGCCCCTTCCTCTCCAGGCTCTCAAGAATGTCGTAAGTCCTTGATCGGGGCACGCCCGTGAGGTCCGCGAGCTCACCGGCGCTGGCAATCCCCCTCGCAAGAAGGGAAAGCCAGATCTTTGCCTCGTAAGTGTTAAGGTCAAAGTGTTCTTTTATGGCATCGACGAGACTTTCGTCAATCATAAACTACTAAATGCGGGTAACATTAATATGCGTTCCTTTAACACGATAAAGTAGTAACTTATGATTTTTAGCGGGAACCGATTAGAAGGCTATGCTTGAAAAAATGGAAGGGTATGCGCGCATGATCAACGAGTTTCTGGAGCGGGAACTCCCCGACAGGAAACCCGAGGACCTGTGGAAGTACGTGCGGGAGTACCCCGCCCGCGGTGGAAAGAGGCTCAGGCCTGCAATGGTCATGCTCACGGCAGAGATGTTTGGAAAGCCCGCAGGGGAAGTGGTGGGACCCGCAGCTGCGGTCGAGATGATGCACAATTTCACCCTGATTCACGATGACATAGAGGATCACAGCAAGCTGAGGCGGGGAAAACCCGCCCTGCACAGAATGGCGGGGATCGAGCTGGCGCTGAACGCGGGAGATGCCCTCATGGCAAAAGCTTTCGAGGTGATGGGAAGAACGGCTCCCGGGGTGATTGAAAGGTTCGGTAAAATCCTGATCGAAATCGCGGAAGGGCAGGCTCTGGATATAGGATGGACGATCCGCGGAGAGGTTCCCAAGGAAAAACAGTTTCTCGAAATGACCGAAAAAAAGACGGGGGCGCTGATAGGATTTTCCCTGTGGCTGGGCGCGAAGCTGGCTGGAAGGGACCTGCCCGAGCTGGACAGGCTCGGCAGGCTCATGGGAGTAGCTTTCCAGCTCCGGGATGACGTGCTGGACATCGAAGGAGGAGCGGAATTCGGAAAGGAACCCGGAAGGGACATAGCAGAAGGAAAAAGAACACTGCTGCTCACGCACGCCATGAAAAGACTGGGATATGGAGAAAAACTCGAGCTGCTGGGGAAAATCGGATCAAGCGACAAGCGGGACATAGTGC
>CAYVIY010000049.1:0-4772 GCA_964451765.1 Candidatus Undinarchaeota archaeon | reverse complement strand
GGCAAACAGGGAAGTTGTCGGGCGGTTCGCAAACGGCGGCTACGGAAAAAGACCGAGCACGATCCTGTACCCAGGAGACGTTCCCCGGATGGCCCGGGACGGGACGGTCAGCTTTCACTGCTCCGTAGAGCTGTGGCAGAACCCCATCGCTCTCGAAACTGGAAAGGGAATGAGGCTGGGCTGGGATTTTCTCATAGACCTGGATGCGGACACGCTGGAGAACGGGAGAATAGCCGCAGACGCTATAAGGGAAGCGCTGAAGGCACACGGGATAAAGTCCATTTTCATGAAATTCTCGGGGAGGAGCGGGTTTCACATATTCGTCCCCTGGAAAGCATTTGATCCTTCCCTGAAAGACAGGTTTCCCGAAGTCCCGCGGGCAATGGGACTCTATCTGGAGAACTTTTTGGCAGATGAGCTGAAAGGGGAAGGGGTACGCATAGGGGAAAACGTGGAAATAGACAGCATAGCCATTGCGCCCCGGCATCTCGTGAGGATGCCCTATTCCCTGAACGAAAAGGTGTGGCTAGTGAGCATTCCCGTGAATGACCCTTGGTTTGACCTGGAATCTGCAAAGCCGGAAAACGTGACTGTCAGGTCTTTCCAGCTGGATGCCCAACCGGGAGAAGCAATGGAACTCGTGGACATAGCTCTAAACTTCGTGAAAAAAATGGAAGACCGCCCGAGGAGTCCCGTGCGGGTCGAGGTCAAGGGAAAAGTTCCCCCGGAGTTCTTCCCACCGTGCGTGAAAAAAATTCTGGCGGGCGTCTCCGATGGAAAGAAGAGGGGGGAGTTCATACTCCGGACGATGCTCAGCAATCTCGGGTGGAGCTGGGAAGAGATCGAGCAGTTTTTGATGGACTGGAACTCACGAAACAGACCACCACTGAGAAAGAATTACATTGAAGGTCACATAAGGTGGCACAAGCGTCAGAAGAAGAAAATTCTCCCGCCAAACTGCGATCGCAAGGAATTCTACGGGGATACGGGGTTCTGCCAGCCAGACGAACTTTGCAAGCAGGTCCGCAACCCCTTAACATACGCTCTGAAAAAGTACAGGCGCTACCTGAAATACAGCAAGGAAAAGGCTGCAAAGGAAGAGAAGGAGTAACAATATTTAAACCGAAAAAGCGTTCCCTTCTGTGGTTACATTTGAGGAAATTCGCGAGTTCCACAGAAAAGAAAAATCAACTCCCAAGCTCATTCAACTCCCCCCTGATTTCTGGAAGAGCGTTGCAGACTACTTCTCTGAAAAGATGAAAAAGTATGAAGAGCTGAAGAACACGAGCTCGCGATTCACAGACAAGGTTCTGACGCAGTTCGAGCGGGAGCTGCGTAACGCGGGCAGGGTACTGCTCGAGCTTTACACTTTGAGGGAAAAGAAGATGCTGATGCTGGCGTGGGGAGAAGCAGGAGGCAACAAGGCGGATATCCGCGCGCTCACCCCTGAAGAAGGGGAGCTGTACAGAAAGATAGTGGAGGAGCTCAAGAAGGGGCGGGATGCGATACTGGCAAACGCTCTCGCGGGAGAGAAGTCAGAAAAACGGGAAAAGGTGAAGGAAAAGCAGGAAGACACGATGCGTGTGAAAATTCTGGACAAGGTACCCGCTTTCCTCGGAACAGACCTCAACCTTTACGGTCCGTACGAGCCGGAACAGACAGTCAGCCTCCCCCCGAGGTACGCAAAGCTTCTGATCGAAAAGGGAAAAGCTGAGCCCGTGAATGAAAACGCTTAAAAATATGCGAACGAGATTGAGGTGTATGCGGTTTCCGAAAGAAATCAAGGCTTACTGTCCGTACTGTCACACTCACACCACTCAAAAAGTTGTGGTCGTCAAGAAGCACGAAAGAGGAACCCTCAGCGCGGGTCAGAGGAGGTTCCTCAAAGTCATGAAGGGTTACAGGGGGTTCCCCAGACCCAAGGCAGAGGTTGTCAAGCAAACCAAGAGGATCGACATCCGGCTCAAGTGCTCAAAGTGTGGGAAGATGCACACTAAAACCCGCACGTTCAGGGTCAAGAAGTTTGAGATAAAGAGGTGATGACATGCTTGTAATGCCAAGGTCAAAGTTCCTGAAGGTCAAATGCCCTCAGTGCAAGAATGAGCAGATAGTCTTCAACAGACCTGCCACGGAGGTAAAGTGCCTCGTGTGCGGCAAGACACTTATGAAGCCGCGCAGTGGAAAGGGAAAACTGCTGACAAAAGTCATCGAGGTTTACAGCTGATTGCAAACCTTAAAAAGCCACGGTTTTAAGCAGGACATATGAAGATCAAAAAGCAGGGAATCCCTGAAGAGGGCGATGTTGTTCTCGCCACAGTTTCAAGAATAGAACCTCACGCAGCTTTCATTTCTCTCGAAGAGTATGATGGCGTGGAAGGGCTCATACACATAAGCGAAATAAGCAAAAGCTGGGTCAAAAACATAAAAAGCCATTTGAGAGTGAACCAGCAGGTCGTGTGCAAGGTCATAAGAGTGAAGCGGCGGGATGGCTTTGTTGAGTGCAGCATAAGGCGGGTAAGTGATTACGACATGCGAACGAAGTGGGAACAGATCCGCAGGCAGAAGAGGGCGGAAGCGATAATCGAGCTCGTTGCCGAAAAGACGGGCAGAACGTTTGATGAAATTTATGAGATGCTGAAACCACTCGAAAAAAAGTATATTGAGCTTTACGCCGCATTCGAAGAAGCGAAAAAGCAGGGAAGCTCAGTTTTCAAGGACCTGCCGGAGGATGTCCGGAAGGAACTCTGGGAAATGGTTGACAAGAGCGTTGCACTCCCGAAAGTGTCAATATCAGGGACTCTCAAGCTTCAGAGCTTCGCGCCAGACGGGATTGAAAGGATAAAGAAAGCCCTGAAAGGAGAAGACGCGGAAGTGAAATATCTGGGCGCGCCAAAGTACCAGATAGTCATAACCGCAGTTGATTACAAGGAAGCTGAAAAAAAGCTCAAAGACCTCCTGAAAAAAATCGAAAAAAGGCTGGGCAGGACGGAAATTATGGAGTTTGAGAGAGTAAAGAAATGAGGTTCTCCACGTTGCTCTCAAGCTCCTCAAGAGTTCCATCATTGACGATTATGTAATCCGCATCGCGGAGAATATCATCAATTCCGAGCGACCGATCGTGCCTGTCAACTTCCTCAAACTCTTTCAGGTCCATAGACCCATCACGCTTCCTTTCCATCACGCGCTCGTACCTGATTTCGAGCGGGGCGATCACGCCTATCGTGTGCGCCCCCTTGCTCTTGAGAAACTGAACCTCCTCGGGGACCCTTATTGAGTCCACAACCCAGTTCCCTTCCTGCATCCGTTCGTGAGCAAGAACGGCGAGCGCAGCTTTCCCGAGTTCCCTGCGGAGGTCATCTCCCAGTTTCCGCAGGTTCTCCCTGTTCACCTCCAACCCTCTCTTCCGGCACTCCTCACGCAGAATGTCGCTGAGGGACACGTAGCGAAATCCCTTTTTCACAAAGATGTTGCAAACAGTTGTTTTTCCGGCTCCTATCGGTCCGCTGACGCCAACTATCATAACATCCCCTCCGGAATGCTTTTCTTTGAAACAAGCCAGTTTCTTTGCGCAGCAGTGTACCTGTAAACTATATCACACTTTTTATCCCCCTGAACGGACCATGGCTGAATCAGAACGAGATCTCCTTCACGTATCCACAACCTCCGTGCGTACTTCCCGGGAACCCGCCCGATCCTGATACGGTTATCCTGACACCTCACGTACATCTTGTTATACCCAAGCCTCTGCTCGACAACTGCGAACATCTCGCCCCTTTTTGGCAACCGGACTCTAAATTCTTCTTCCAAATTCTCACCCTATGTATCTCAATTCCTCTCCCGGCTTTTTCAATCTTTCGAGCATCTGCTTTTCCAGCTCCTTTGCTTTTGCAATCGCCTTGCTCAACTCCCCCGCTTTGGCTTCGATGTCCTTCATATCGATCTCTATGTCAAGATACGCCGCAAGAACGTCCAGCACTGCCTTGGCTGCGCGGGCATCCGTGAACATCGGGCGGGCAAACGTTTCCCCCATCAGACACACGCCTTTCATATCGTTCAGCTTTCCCAGCCCCAGCAACAGCCCGCTTTCACCGACGATCATACCGACCCGCTCGCCGTAGTCGAAATCCACCCCGAGGTGCTTGAACTCGTCAACAAGCTCCCTGTGGGTAACGGCTCCTATCACCTTCGGCTTGCTTGGAATCTCTTCCACACCGAACCCGCCAACAGTCACCATCTCCTTAACTCCCAGCTTCCGGACAAACTCGATTATTGCACTTGAAAGCTCATAATGACCCTGTGGGGTGAGACTCTGGAAATCTCCCGTTAGCAGGACCACGTCCCGCTTCTTGCCCTTGACGTAGTAAAACTCGTTCTTGGGAAGCTCCACAGTGTAATCTTCCCTTATGAAAACGTGGTAGGGGAAGTTATCGCTGTAGAGCTCGGCGAACTTGTGAGCATTGAGCTTGTGAACGAGATACTCCGCGACCATCTTCCCGACATTCCCTATGCCGGGCAGCCCTTCCACCAGAACGGGATTGTACAGGATCGGTCTTTCCATAACTTTCCAGGTTATCATTGAATCACCCCCTTGGCTTTAAGCCGCTCCCTCCAGTACTTATCATCAGGCGAAAACCTCGGCGGTTCGGGATTCCTCGTTTTCCCGCCACACGCGGGACAGATACTCCTGAACGTGTACTCCCAGCAGTTCTCGCACCGCCTCATCATTCCCACATCTTGCTAATATCTGGCGTATAAAAGGGTTTACCATTGAG
>CAYVIY010000048.1:0-4803 GCA_964451765.1 Candidatus Undinarchaeota archaeon | reverse complement strand
CGGGCGTCCTGCAGCGAGTACTCGTACAGCAGCCCCCTGTTTTCTTCCCACGCCCTGTCTATTCCTTTGGCTCCTCCTATCTTTACCTTTTCTTCCCCCACAAGCTCTGAAGCCACAGTGTTCAGGTCAAGGGTCTCGCTCTGCATGTAAGGGGCGAGAATGTTGCGGATGAATGCATACAGGTCAACCGTGTTCATGCCTGAGATCCTGGGCGCACTTTCCCTCCCCCTTCTGACGAATGTCAGTGTTTCCCCGTTGAAAAGCAGCTTTACCTTGAATTTGCTGGCTCTTTTCTTTATGTATGGCCAGTCAAACAGGTCGGAATTGTATCCCACTATGACCTCCGGCCTGTATTCGTTCACGGTTTTCACGAACCTCCTTATCAGTTCTCTTTCATTCTCAACGACCTCGACGTGTTCTCCTTCAACCTCCATCCAGGTTATCACTTTCTTCAGGTCCTCCCCCCAGAGGCTGATCATGACTATGGGGTTCTCACCTATCCTGATTCCGTTTGTGGAGAGGGTCTCTATGTCGAAAGCCAGCACCCTGAGGTCGTGCACTTCCCCCCTGCCCGGCTTGATATCGGGCAGCAGGACCTCCCTCATTGGAACGAGGTCGTGGTCGATCATGTATCTCCTTGTAAATGGGATGTCCGCCTCTCTCCGCTCTCCAAACACCTTTGTGGCTTCCCTCCACTCCGGAACTTCGCTGGGGTGCCTCACCCAGACCTTGAGGGCTTTCACTGTCCTGTTCAGGTCCTTCTTTTCAACCCATTCTACCTTTTCGACGCCCTTCCCTTCAATTTTCATACCTTTCAGCTTTTCCTCGACCCCGTCTGTTGCGGGGATTATGTAGAAGTAGGGGAGGAAGTTGCTGTCCTTGAACACACCCTCCCTGCCTATCAGGTGGGTTACAACCCTGTTTTTACCCTTGTACGTGATGTCGAGTAACGTGAGAGAATCCATGTGAATGTGAGGAGAGGTTATTAAAATAGTTGGATGTGGACTGTGCATGCGTACCGCAATCCTGCTGGCTGTCCTGCTAACGGTTTCGTTCGCGTACATTCCCTTCCTCGATAAAGTTGCAGTCGTTGATATGAAAGGGGAAATAGGTAAGGACATCTCCGCTTCCGACGTGGTAGCCTCCCTTGACAGGATTGAGAGGGACCCCACATACGTGGCTGTTGTTCTGGACATAAACAGTGGAGGGGGGAGCGCAGTTGAAGCGCACGAGATCGTCAGGGAGCTGGACAGGATGAGCAAGCCAAAGGTCGCCCGGATAGGAGACATGGGTGCCAGCGGGGCATACTGGATAGCTTCTGCGTGTGATTACATAGTTGCGGACGAGCTTTCAGTGGTGGGATCGATAGGTGCCGCTTCAATGTTTTACTCTCCCGGAGATCTTGCTAGAAGGCTGTTCAACGTGCAGGAAATCGCGTATCCCGGTGGAAAATTATTTGGATCCCCGTTTTTCAACGAAACGTTTCTACCGTACGCCCGTAGCCTCGTGAAGAGTGCAGGCAGTTACTTCATTGAAGATATACTGTCCCGCAGGCCCGGAGTGGAAAATTACACTACGGGTCTTCCGTACCTCGCCAGGGACGCTCCCGGGCTTGTTGATGAGTATGGAGGGATGGAAACTGCGATAGGCGAAGCCAGAAAGCTGGCGGGAGCCAGATTCGCCCGGGTGGAAAGGATCGAAACGAGCAGGGGGATCAGGAGCATTCTGAAAGAAATTGGACTGTACAGCCTGTTCAACGGGATAAAAATGTAAAAAATCAGATGCCAAAAGTCCGCTCGATCTCATTGAGCTGTTTTTCGAGCTGGTCTATTATGGTGCTGTTGTCGAAGAACACGAGTTTTCCACCGCAGTGAGGGCAGACAAAACCAACTTCCATTGCGTTTTCAAAAGGGACGCGGACGCACCCGTTTTCGCACACAAAAAACTGGTTTTCCCGTTCATACTCCAGCTTTTTCCGGATGTTCTTTATCTTGTCCCTGCGGACCCTGTCCACGAGGGAGTTGAGCTTTTCCCCGTCAAAGCTCCAGATATAAATATACCACCCCGTTTCATCGTCCTTGACCCTCCTGAACCGGACGAGCCGATGGTCATAGAGCTTGTACAGAATCTTTCTGACAGTTTTCACGTCCATTCCAAGCCTTTCCGCGAGGGAAAACTCGTCCATCTCGCTTTCCGTTACAAGCTCTTCGATTATGTCGAGGGAATTCGCCCCGACAACATGTGCCAGCACGTCGGTAACAACAGGATTCTGCAAGTCCATGCAATAATATACGCTGGCAACCTTTTTATTAAGGAGTTACTACATCATAGTGGTAAGTATGGTCCTGCTATGTTGAACAGTATGAGGGCGAGCAGTGGTGCTGTGAACCATTTAGTGGCTCCGGGAGCTATCTCCTCAAGGACGTAGCCTCCATCGAGCAGTTTCACGGGAAGCAGGTTTATCAGTGCAACCCCAAGATTTATCTGGAAGCTGAGGAGGAGAACCCGGGCGATGAAGCCCAGCGCTTTTGCCCACCCAGCCCTGTAGTGAACCAGCGGTCTCAGGTACACCCCAATCCTCGCTTTTCCTCCGATTTCCGTGAGTCTCCCGCTGAAAGTTCCGTTTGTCGTGTTCACCGTGACAAAGTCCCCCGGCTTCGCCTTTTCCAGGAAGTCCCACAGTCCTTTCAGATCGCGAACGTCCGTTCCGTTCACGCCCGTTATGACCACCCCCACAGGGAGGTGCATTTGAGGGTTTGTGACGTTCAGCACGAGCAGCCCATCGTAGGTCACGCCGTGCTGCAGCACGGCCCCCACAGGACTGGAAAGCGCGAGGCAGAGCAGTGCAAGAATTACGTTACCCAGCGATCCGGCAGCGAAAACCCTTGCTCTCTCGATCCGTTTCATTTTTTCCAGGTCATCCGGGTCGATTTCAACACCTGCGGCAGGTATGACCGCAAACAGCAGGAAAGCAAAGTACTTCGGCTTTACTCCCTGCGCAGAAGCCATGAGTGCGTGCATCCCCTCGTGAAACAGCGCCAGCAGGAATATCACGACAATCCCTTCAAAGAAAGGGAGCTTGAAGTTTGACCCCGGCATTTTGACTCCCGGTATCAGGATGGAGACCTGTGCGGGTCCCCCCTTCACGACTGTCACGCTCCCCCTCACGAGGAAAGCGATGGCAAGCAGTGATCCAAACAGGGAAAGCAGGACTGCCAGATCTCCCAGCGCCCTGATGATTCTCGCGTGCTTTTTTCCGAATCTGTGAACAGCATCGACGAGCGACCCGGACTTGATCATGAAAACGGGGAAGTCAAATTCAAATTCCATTCAACCACCAACAACCCTGAAGCTTCCCGCTATTTTTATTACTTCCCCACCGAGAACCACCCTCGTCACGTTGCCCGCTTTGAGAACAACAGGTCTGCCGACATTGATCAGCACACCTCCGTTTCCAGTGGAGACCGGAATGTACAGGAAGCTGTAAAGAAAAAGCAGGAGAGCGACAGTTATCAGCACCACGCCCACTTTCACATTTGTAGAAAACCCAAACTTTTAAAATTGTATTTTAGTTAAATTATGTGGAAAAAGTCCTGAACACTGACGAGTTGCTTGACCTGCTTGGAAACAGGACACGGAGGAGAATTCTCCACCTGCTGTCGGAACGGCCCAGATTTATCTCGGAACTGTCAAATGCTCTCGAAATAAGGAGAAAAGCGGTCATAGAACATCTGAACCAGCTTGAAGACACAGGTCTGGTCAGGTCAATATCCAAGCGGATTGAAAAAGGTCGCCCAAGGAAGTATTACGAGATAAACAGGGAGTTTTTTATTAAAATTGTTCTAACGCGTGATTCCCTTGTTATGAAGCGGGTCGAAGGGGAACTGATGACAGAGGAGATAAAAAAGATTGAAGAAGAGCTTTCCAGACTGGAGGAGGGGAAACTGTCCGACAGGAGGCTTGTTGCGAGTTATATGGTTGATAAAATCGAAAAAAGGCTCAACGAAATTGAGAAGGAGTGGGTCGTTTTTCAACGCCTGCTTGAGCGGGCAAGGAGGTTGTTGATGTTTTAGTTACCTGTGTTCACATTAGGCGAAAGTTATTTAATCAGAATCGGTGCAGTCTTTATTGACGCGGTGACGAATGCGGCGGCGCCAGACCCAACTCTGGGTAGTGAGCCCGGTGGATGAGGGATCTGGTCTCCAATCGCGTCATAGCATGGGGCTCCTATCCTGAAAGATAGGGGCCGAGGTTGTGCAAGGAGCAGGCAGTGGTGCCCTCCTCAACAGTGGCCGAGACTCCAGTTGATCCTGCTGGAGGCCACCGGTATCGGGTTCCGGCTAAGCCATGGAAGTCAGGGGCTCCTTCGGGAGCACCGGCAGACGGCTCAGTAACACACGGCTAACCTGCCCTGCGGTGGGAAATAACCTCGGGAAACTGAGGCTAATGTCCCATAGGTCAGGGGTACTGGAATGTCCCCTGGCTGAAAGCTTCGGCGCCACAGGATGGGGCCGTGGCCCATCAGGTTGTTGGCGGGGTAAAGGCCCACCAAGCCTTTGACGGGTACGGGCCGTGAGAGCGGAAGCCCGGAGTTGGGATCTGAGACAAGATCCCAGGCCCTACGGGGCGCACCAGGCGCGAAACCTCCGCAATGCGCGAAAGCGTGACGGGGGGAACCCGAGTGCCAGTTCGCATAGCGGGCTGGCTTTTCCCAAGCCTAAAAAGCTTGGGGAATAAGGGCTGGGCAAGACCGGTGCCAGCCGCCGCGGTAACACCGGCGGCCCAACTGGTGGCCATTCTTAC
>CAYVIY010000047.1:0-4918 GCA_964451765.1 Candidatus Undinarchaeota archaeon | reverse complement strand
TGTAGAACTTTCTCCTTCCATCTCAAGGTACTTCTCATACGCGCTGAAGAAACTGCGAGCCAGCAGCCGGGGGTCGTCATAACCGCAGTAAACAAAAGCCCCGGACTTTTCCCTGTAATGCTCACACCCTTCACGGATCACCTCAATGGAGGAGGAGATCCCGCTCGTTTCAAACTGAATCACTCTCTCTGCCTCCGACAGCACCCTGCGAGCCTCCAGCAGCCGCAGGATCCTCTCGCCGAGACTGCCGTTCCCGCGAACAAGCGCGGCAGCGCGGTTCAGGGATTCCTCCGGGCTGAACTCCCTCACAGACCTTATACCGTAAGCACCGCCGAGGATCGAAAGGGCAGACTGGACGAGTGAATCATTCATTGCCTGCTTTCTCTGCTCGAGCTGGAACTCCTGCCTGTTAACCTCCTCCAGAAGTCTCAGAACATCTGCCCGCTCCTTCTTTTCAAAATCCACGGCAGACTTCGTGAACTGAACAAGTTTTGACACGTACTCACAGTACTCTGGAAGATTCAGGTCAGGGTACTCGAGAAGTAGCAAAAGCTCCTGCCTTGAAAGGAACTCGGGCTCTCCCGGAGTGAATCTTATCGTTTCCCTGAGAGGTTCAACCACGTAGCAGGGGACGTCGGGACCGCTGCTGTTCCCGTGCAGGATAATGCACGCTCGCTCTTTTCCTGCAGGGATATCCGTGGGTATTTTTACCACCCTTCCAGGCTCCATGCCTGAAAACGCGCTTTCAATGTCCGTGAAAGTCGTCCCGTCCTTCAGGGAAAAAACACCCCTGAGCAGGGAAAGGTTGTACTGGGAAGAACAGGTGTCAAAAATCGAACTGTCAATCGAGCCGTACAGCTCCATCCATTCGTTGTAAAGGGAAATGGCGTGATTCACCTTTTTTTCATCACGGTAAATCCCGAAAAAGTTGAGTAACCTGTCAATCAGCCCGCTTCGGGGGCTCAGGTCGGCAGAAATTCCGGACAGCTCCCCTGCAATCGAGTTCATCCTCGCCACCCTGTCTTTGAGAAGCAGGTACTCCTGCATGCACCCGCCTTCAAGCGGGACGTCGGGGAGCGAACACGCCGGCAGGGAGGAGATCAGGGAAACGAAACGGGAAAGTGCCTCAGGGTCGGTCACGATCTGCCTGGCTACGGGAACGGCATAGGCAAGCAGCAGGATGAAAAACACGCTAAGAGCTACCTTTCTTCCTGCGGTCATATCCCCACCCCACGACAAGTGCAAGTGAAGCCATAACGAGCAGGTAATTGATCCCGTTTCCCTGCCTGACCTTTTCACCGGGATCGAGACTCACGGGAACGTCCGCATCCCCAACAACAGCATATCCTGTGAAACTCTCGTTTCCGATGTTCACAATTTCGTTCCCTCCAAACCCACTCCTCACGGCAATAACTGGCACTTCCTCTTTCCCAACCAGAAAATACTCCGTGTCCCCCGTGATCCTTGACAGGATCGCGTCCTTCCCACCATAACTTGACTTAACTGGACACTCCCGGGCAACGGACAGAGCAGCGTAAGTGAGAACGTCTGACAGGGACGCGTTCCTCGACTCTGCCAGCTCAAGAACCCTTTTCAGGCAGGGGTGGCACAGGGGCGCGCTTCCGCCCACCTCCTTCTTCCCGACCCGCTCGAGGGAGTAAGGAACTGCTTCGATGGACTTTCCCCGGGAAACGCGCAGGATGCTGACAACTTTTTCGAGGGTGCTCTTTCCCGCGCATATGTCCCGCTCGTAGTTCGTGAGAGAGTACGTGTAGTAGAGGCGGGCTGCCTGCTCCAGGCGGTTGCAGTCGACCCCGAGCGCGTACGCGTTCGCTATCGCCCTTTCCATCGCTTTCAGCGAATCATCATAGCTCATTGCCCGCGGGCTGAGCGCATCCTTGTAAATTTCAGGAAACTCGGACGCGAAAACAGCAAGGGCTTCCTTTTTTCCCACAGACCTGAGAACCTTTTTGGCAACGGCGAGGCTCACAGTCTTGTCAAGGTAACCCTTCAGCTCCCCGGGACACAGCCTTCTCGCAAAAGCGTAGGAAAGCCTATCCGTGGGGGAAGGATCGATCAGCGCGGCGGCCTCCACGGGAACGGGCTCGCGGGGGATCGCGTTTTCCCTGTAAAATCTCGAAGCGTACTGTCCCTCGCAAAGCGAGAACCCTACTGACAGGAGGAGGAAAGCGGCGAGGAAACGTTTATGCATAGCGGAGATACTATCGCTCCGATGGTTTTAAATCCTTTGTAACTCACGTTCAGAAAAATGCAGGAAGGCTCGCCACGGAACGCTTCAACGAAAATGCGATCTCCCGCCCGCCTCATCACCTGACGCGTGAAATCCTCGAAAGACTCGTTCACCTGAATGCAGTCCCCCATCACACCGCGAATGCCGTAAACTGGCTTCCAGTAGCTGTACCACTCATCAAGAGAGCCAGATGCGGCAGCAATTCTGAAACTCGTTTCGAAGTTCCTCGCTCTGTAAAAAGCCTCCTCCGCATCGAGAATCCTTGACTCGTAGTTCAGCCGCGTGTCCTCCAGCATGAAGTAGTAAGACAGAATGTTCACAACCGTTGTGGACACCACAAGGAAGATCAGGGACGTGAACACACCGCGGCGCATACTCTCACCTCTCCTTTCCCGGAAACGAATCGGCGGGTGCAGTACTTGAAAGTGTAATTGCAGGATCCGAACTGCCGCCCGTCTATCCAGAACAGAAACCCCTTGCAGGGGATGTCGTCCGCCGAAAAATTGTAAGAAACCAGCTGCGCGACGTCGTGCGCGAGCTCTGCAGACTCCCGAGGGAGAACGGGAACGTCAAATTTTGAAATGTATATAAGATAGGGTAAAAGGAACGTGAAAAGCAGAGCTTCTATGGCGAAGTATCCTCGCATGAGATCACCATGAGGGGCTATGGCCCGCAAAACTAACTCCCCCTTTCATCGCATGAGCCATATGCTCGCTCCCAGGGGTGACCCTCGTTGCGGGCCTATACGGCGCGGTTGTTTCTCCATCACCTGTCAGGAGAAAACCCGCAACCAGTAGCATCTGTGGGGAACGTTTAAATGCTTAAGTGAGTATGAGTTATTGTGGGCAAGCCCTGGTGGGAGTACATTCAGGAAGGGAAGTTCCAGCTTAACTCCTCTTTTCTGCTCGGATTAGGGGATGTTCCAACGAGGAAAAAACCCCTCGTTAAATCGCTGGCGGGACACGTCCTCAGGCACGGAGCTGACCTGTCAGAGTTCGGGGGATACACAGCTCCGCTGCAGCCCATCACCATAATAGTTGAGACAGATGGCACGCCAGAAGGTCTGGTCAAAGACTGGACAGACACGATACACGGCTCGGGCGGGTTGAGGCTGAGTATGACGAAACTCTACGAGAAGTTTGCGTACAGTGAATCTTCGAGCCTCCACGGGGCCATGCTCCAGAAGATCCAGTACCAGAGAAGCCAGGCAAAAGACCTGCTCGGTACGATCCAGAACATAAAGAGCGCGATAATCAACATAGAAAGTGATATGGAAAAGCTGGGGGAGCAGATAGATGCGTTCAAGAGCTCAGACTGGGGACAGATAAAGGGACTGTTCATAGACAACTACGGAGGACCGGACAGGAGCTGGACAGCCTCCGCAAGGCACGTCCCGATAGTCCGACTTGCACTCACATGGTTCCTCAGGCTGAATGTCCCTGAAAGCGTCCCGATGGAGGAGTTCTTCAAAATAAAAGTAAAAGAGCCGGGCGACAGGAAGAAGCTGGAGGAGCTGAAGGATGAGATCAAGGAAAAGTGCAATGAGAACAAGAAAAAAATGCTTGAAGAGGTGGACAAAGCCATAAAGGAGGAAAAGATGAACCCTGCTCTGGGGAACTACCTGAAGAGAAAGATTGAGGAGTTCTGGAACTGGGTTTCCAACTATTCATCATGGCTGAAAACAACGTATGACAGGATATCTGAAAATATGATACAGCAAAAGGCAAACCTCAAGATGTATATGAAATGGGCGGCAGATGCCATAACAAACGCGGAAACAATGACCACGCATCCGGAGGATTTTGAGTTCGGAGAACTAACAGGATATTTCAAAAAGTACGCACCATCAGAGGCAATGGATAGCGAATACCTGTTCGCTGCGGACAGCGGAGCCAGGCCGGACATATGGGACATAACAAAACCGTACGTTCCGGTGATAATCAGCAAAGTCATGGTTTTCACGAGCATGGAGACTCAGAACAAGATAACGGACGTCATAATCGTTATGTGGCACGGGTACATGAAAGACAGAGACTACAGAAAAGCTGTTGAACTGGCGAAGCGCGGGGGAAAGAGCCTGCTGGACGCGATGATAAATGCAGGAGCAATAACAATGGAAGAGGCGGAAAAGATATTCACGAAAGAGGAAATAGAAGAGATCAAGGGCATTACCCGTGAAAAGAAAGAATCGCTGGGAGATAAAATGGTGGAGCTTGGGGAACTGCTCACAAAGGGAGTTTCCAATTTCTTCGAGATCTTCGGGTTCTCTCTCCCGAAAGAGAGCCTCCCGTGGATAAGAACGAGAAGAGCGGCTTCCTACGCCTACACACTCGCATTGCAAGGATTCAACGCATATAAGAAATCTCACGGGATGCTCCAGCTTCCACTCAAGTAGTAAAGCATAAATAAATTTGTAATCGTTAGATTCTATGGCAAAAAGAAGAATTATTCCAATGGCTGCCGTTGAAAGGCTTATGAAAAGGGCGGGCGCGGAGAGGATAAGCCCTGCTGCAGTCAAGGTTCTGGCAGACTTCCTCGAAGAAGCCGCTGACGACATAGCAACGAGAGCAGTGAGGTACGCCAACTACGCCAAGAGAAAGACAGTGAACAGGGCAGACATTGAAATGGCCGCTTCGGAATGAGAGTGCTAATACTGTGTGTAGATAG
>CAYVIY010000046.1:0-4971 GCA_964451765.1 Candidatus Undinarchaeota archaeon | reverse complement strand
GGAAGGAAACTGTGGACATGGCAGAGTTTGACTTTCTGGTTGCCAGCGGTGGGAAACCCATTCAGGTCAGGGTAAGCTACGAAAACGGGACCTTTCAAACGGAAACGAACGACCTTTCGAGCGAGATCGGGGATGTCAGCGAGGAAGAGCAGTTCCTGTCAGGCGTTAAGCTATTGAGTGACGCAGCAGCACTGCAATCTCTCGAAGAGGACAGGAGAATTCAGGAAACGATGCGAAAAGCCCGCCACCTTCGGGTGTTCTCATTATCATTCGTGATTTACGATGACGAGTTCAACTCACCCGTCTGGAAGGTTGAGCTGAAAAACTGGCCCCTGACAAACTTTTACAAACGGGAAAAACCGGTCACCGTTGAGGCTGTGGTCAGTGCCGTGAACGGCAGGATACTTCACCTTCAAAAAGTTATTTAAAGGATCCCGCGTAACGTGAGTGTTCTGGTGGTCAGAATGGACGAAATCAAAAAAACAGGAACAACAACACTTGGGCTGATCTTCAAGGACGGGGTGGTGCTTGCATCTGACATGCAGAGCACCGCGACATACATAGAGAGCAGGTTCGAGAGGAAGATATTTCCCATAACGGACAGAATTGCCGTTACGACGGCAGGCGTCGTGGGAGACCTGCAGTTTCTGGTCAGGCTCCTCAAGGTTGAAGCCAAGCTTTACAGCATGGGCAATGGTAACATAACCACGAAAGCCCTGACCACGATGCTCAGCAACATAATGCACTCGAACAGGTTCTTCCCCTACATAACCGCCATGATAATCGGCGGGTATGATGACGGAAGGGGTCCTCAGCTGTATGCAATAGACCCCTACGGGGGCATCGGGACGGGAGAAAAGTTTTTCGTCACGGGATCGGGATCTCCACTCGCGCTGGGAGTTGTCCAGAGCGGGTACAGAGAAGACCTCTCTGAAGGAGAGGCAATCGAGCTCGCCAAAAAAGCGATAATGACCGCAAAGGAAAGGGACATCTACAGCGGTGGAAAAAAGATACTGCTCGCCGTCATAGACAAGAACGGTTACAGAGAAATTGAATAGGTGTTTGATTTGGGCGGAAAGGAGCTTTTGAACGAGATAGTTAGCTCTCTTCCTGAAAAGGCAGAGATAGGTGAAGCGAGGTTTGAAGGAGCGGGAGCGGTCATATTCACGCGAAGCCCTGACTTTCTTTTCAGGGCACACGAGTACCTCAGAGAGGTTGCCAAAAACTTCAAGCTAAGGGTGGAGGCAAGAGCAGACCGCAGCCTGCTGCTACCCGTGGAGGAAGCGCAGGAAAAGATAAGCAAAACAATAGGGGACGCGGAAATAACCAGCATATTCTTCGACACGCACAGGAGCGTGGTCATGATCGAGGTGAAAAAGCCGAGCCTCGTCCTGGGAAACGGGGCTGAGAAACTTCAGGAGCTCCGCAGGAAGATAATGTGGACGCCCGTCATATTCCGCACTCCCCCCCTCAAGTCGGACGTTATAAACCACATAAGGCGGATCTGGACGCAGAACAGCAAGGACAGGGCGGATTTCCTCAATGAAGTCGGGATGAGAATCTACAGCGAGGGCAAGGACCCGAAGTGGGTCCGCGTCAGTTTTCTGGGGGCGGCAAGAGAAGTTGGAAGGAGCAGTATACTCCTGCAGACCCCCGAATCCCGGCTACTTATGGACTGCGGAGTAAACGTCTCAAGCACTGAAAACGCGTTTCCAGTCCTGGATGCTCCAGAATTCGACATATCCCGCCTGGACGCGGTGGCAATAACTCACGCCCACCTCGACCACAGCGGCTTCCTGCCCTTCCTGTTCAAGTACGGGTACAGGGGACCGGTGTACATGACACACCCGACCCTCCCGCTGTCCGTCCTGCTGCAGCTGGACTACCTGGAAGTTGCGCAGCGGGAAGGAAACACGGTCCCATACAGCGGGAAGGAAATAGAAAAGATGGTTCTGCACACGATCCCCCTGCCTTACGAGGAAGTCACAAACATCACGCCCGACCTGCGCCTGACATTCTACAATGCCGGGCACATACTGGGCAGCGCATCGATCCACATACACGTTGGAGAAGGATTTTACAATCTGGTTTACACGGGGGACCTGAAGTACGGACCGAGCAGGCTGCACGAACCTGCACACAACAGGTTCCCGCGGGTCGAAGGGGTAATAATGGAAAGCACGTACGGAGGGCGGAACGACGTGCAGGCAAACAGAAAAGAGTCTGAAGACAGGTTGATTGAACTGATCAAAAAAACACAGGAAGGAGGGGGAAAGGCACTCGTTCCGGTGCTGGGAGCTGGAAGGGCGCAGGAAATCATGCTCATAGTCCACGAGGCTGTCCGGAGCGGACAGATGGAGGAACTTCCGATATATGTTGACGGGATCGTGTGGGACTCCACGGCGATTTACACGACTTACCCGGAGTACCTGCACAAGAGCATACGGAAAAAGGTGTTCAGCACGGAAGAAAACCCCCTGCTTGACCCGATGTTCATAAGGGTTGGCGGGCAGAAGGACAGGAGCAACATAATCTCGCGTGATGAAAGCTCCCTCATACTTGCAACGAGTGGTATGCTCACGGGAGGACCGAGCGTCTTCTACTTTATGAATCTGGCAAACGACCCGCGAAACTCGATAGTGTTCGTCAACTATCAGGCCGTGGGGACGCTGGGAAGGTCTGTGCAGAGAAAACCGGAGGAGATCGTGATAAATGAGCGGGGAGAGCGCAGGGTCATAAAACTGAACATGCAGGTCCACACAGTTGACGGGTTTTCAGCCCACAGCGACCGGAAACAGCTGATGGCGTATATAAAAAATATGGAACCCAGACCGGGGCTCGTCATGCCCGTTCACGGCGAACCGTCCAAGTGCATAGAGCTGGCGGGGGGAATAAGGAGCGCGTTCAGGATGTCCACGAAGGTTCCGAACATACTCGATGCGTTCAGGCTGAGATAGGAAAAGTAAAAATGTGCGAGCGTGTATAGTATCCTGTGCAGATAGACAACGTCACAGTGTACTCGTTCCCGATGAAACCAAGCGTGTTCTACGGAGTCAAAGAGATGAAGCTGAAACATAAGGCGCTTGAGCACCCTCTCACGGTGAACATCGAAATAATCGCGAAAGACACGGGATCGAAACCCGTTGTTTACGAAAGGGTTGGCAGTCCACCAGACTTCCTGATAAAAACGCAAAATCTAGGGGGTGTTTATGGAGTTGCGGTCAAGAGCATAGAAAGAATCCTGCGAAATGAAATCTTTTCCGCCCCGGCGGGAGGGCAGATAAGTGGCTGCAGGAAGGACATCGCGGACATCGCTTCAATGTTCCGGGCTGTGCCTGTGATAGAAGGGGACGTTGTGGCGAGGATACCCATCGTAGTCGCAAGGGAAGTTTACTTCAAAACACCATACGGGAACGAAGAAAAGGTTGGCAGGTCCATATTCGTGATGAAGCCATACAACTTCGGATTCATCGTGACCGAAAGGCGGGAGCTGGAGGAGATGCTGGGGACCATAGAAAGAAAAATAAATTCTGCATTTCAGGTCGTTTGATGCTCAACTTTGACAGGGACCCGCGGGAAGTTGCCATTGACCTGCTTGGCTGCACGCTCATCAGGGGAAAGCTGCGCGCCAGAATCGTTGAAACGGAAGCGTACTACGGTCCGGAAGACCCTGCGAGCAGGGCAAAGCACGGCAGGAAAAAATACAACGCGCCCATGTTTGATGGAGCGGGTCACATCTTCATATACAACGTTCACAAGTACTGGATGCTCAACTTCACGACGAAACCGGTTTCCGCCGTTCTCATAAGGGCTGCGGAGCCGCTGAATTTCGAAGCAGACCTCAGGGGGCCCGGAAAGCTCACAATGCGGATGGGGATAGACAGGTCGTTCAACGCCCTCCCTGTCGGAAAGGACGCGGGGATATGGATAGAAAGGGGAGAAAGACCTGAAAAAATCGGAGTAAGCCACAGAATAGGCGTTTCCGCAGACCTTGAGGAACCCCTCCGGTTTTTCGACATGGACAGCGGGCACGTGTCCGCCCACAGAAAAGCAGTTAAAGTGCTGTGATCACCTGTTTAAAGCTTCGAGAAATTCGTCCTTATTTATTCCTGCAAGCTCCAGAATCCCCATTAAAATGCCTCTTTTTATTTCATCGTGTAAGGGGACAACAGTACCAACCTTTTTGCCGTTTTCAAATCTAACAAGCACTACATGACTCCCTCGCTGCCTTGAAACTTTAAATCCGAATTTTTTTATTAAAACTTTAAGAACCTCATGTCCGGAAAGAATGGGCAATTTTGACATTAAGTACACCTTCCACATTCTTTTTCTGCATTTCCTCAGCCATCTCTGGAAACTCCTCAAGATAAAGTTCAACTGCTTCTTTGAGATTCTGGATAGCATCCTCTATGCTGTTTCCCTGACTGACAACATTTGTGAAGATTTCCTTCGCAACAAAAGTTTTCCCCTCTTTCCAGACCGCTGCAAGGATTTCCATGAAAGTGATGAACACAGAACATTATAAGGGCATCGGGACAACCGAGCCACAGTATAAAAAGTGCCGGGGGCCGGATCCAGAAGAACCGCATACATCGGTTCACGCTGTTGTGCTGCCTCACTTCGTTCGGCAACACGATAAAGAGTGCCGGGGGCCGGATTCGAACCGGCGAACCCACTCGGGACCAGATCTTGAGTCTGGCGCGTTTAACCAGGCTCCGCCACCCCGGCAAACGATGCTCCTTTGATGTGCTGTGCTATCTTCGCCTCTCGGCTCGACAGCACTCCTGTATTTATCAGACATATTTCAGGGGAGGTAAACGTAGGAGGGGTAAGCCCTTCCTCGTCCAGGCTCCGCCACCCCGGCATGTATTACTAATACGGTTTCCATCCTTTTTATACATTGAGAACGCTCACGCCCTGACGGTGCTTCTCCCCAGATCCATCAGTTTCTTCAGGGAAGCTTCCGTTTCC
>CAYVIY010000045.1:0-5029 GCA_964451765.1 Candidatus Undinarchaeota archaeon | reverse complement strand
AAGGAGTACGGTCCCTCGGGTCCCCCCATTCCCTCCGCCGAGAACAGGCAGGTCAGGCTGGGCGATCTCGCGGACTACATCAACGTTTTGAATCGGGCGTTTGAAACCAGATATGTTCACGCGTACATTCTTCTGGGGGCTTTGATAAATGAAAAAAAGGTTAGAGAGGAGCGGGTCCGTTCCCTTCAGCGGGATCTTTCGCGCCTTGAGGAGATGGGCAAAAGGGTGAAGTCGCTGTACTCTTCTCTCGAGAAGCTTTCGGAGCACGCGGAGGAGATTGAATCAAGATTCCTGCTTGATGACTGGATAAAGGGAAAGACGGATGAAGTGGCTCGGGGAGAGATCAGCCTGCGCGATTACCTTGACTACCTTTCCATGCGCGGGAAAATAATATCCGTGGCGATAGGCAGACAGGGGATCAAGGTGGGTGTTGATCTGCCAGAGAATTACCCAACGTGGGACGACTTCGGGGGGTATCACAGCATAAAGAGAAACGTTCAGTCCTGGATAAGGTCTGCTGACAGGAACATGGTCAAGCGGGTTCTTCTCGCAGGCCCTCCGGGCACCGGTAAAACCCTCCTGATGAGGATCGCCGCAAGAGAATTCGCTCAAAGGGGGTATGCTGTCGTTTACCTTGAGAGACTGGCAGGGGCGACCGTGGAGAGCCTCGAGAGCCTGTGCAAGCTTGTGGAGAGAAGCTTTGGGGTTAACGTTGCCGCTCTGGCTGATGATCTTGAGCACATACTTGAAGTGGATACCCTGAACAGGAACGCGACGCTCGACCAGATTGAAAAGTTCAGGTATCCCCTCATAATGACTGCAAACCCGGACGTCATAGTACGCAACGATTCATATCCGGACATGGCAGCTCTCAGGAGGTTTGATCTTGTCAGGTACTTCCACGTCCCCTCCCCTTCGGAAAGGAAGGAAATCGCGAGGATAATTTACAGGAATATAAATCGCAGTGCGGGGGGATCCACCCCTATCAGGAGGGAAGATCTGGACAGGATCGTTAAACTGTCAGAGGGTCAGCCTGGAGCGTATATGGAGCTCCTGATGAAGAGGTACTGCTCATACGAGGGGGAGATCAGCTGGGAAGAGGTCAACAGGGAATTGAAGAACGATCTGGAGGGTGTGGCTCGCGGTCTGCCAGCGGGCAGCTCGCGGAACATCTACATATGAGCGGTTATCCACGCGGTCAGCTCTTCAATTTTCACTCTTTCCTGTTTCATCCCGTCCCTTTCACGCACTGTGACGGTTCCGTCCTCCAGAGTCTGCCCGTCAACGGTTATGCAGAATGGGGTTCCCACGCTGTCCTGCCTCCTGTATCTTCGTCCTATGCTTCCCTTCTCATCGTAGAACGCCCTGAATTTCAGCTTGAGCCTGTCATACACTGATCTTGCGATTTCGGGCATCCTGTCCCTGTTGACGAGGGGAAAGACTGCCACCTGCACGGGGGAGATTTTGGGATTGATTTTCAGCAACTGTCTGTCTCCCTCCTGCCAGGCATCGCTCAGGACAGCAAGAACGAGCCTGTCAACGCCGAAACTCGGCTCTATGACCCACGGGTAGATCTTTCCTTCCGGAAGCGCCATACTGAGGTCGCGCCCGCTGTGCTTTGCGTGCTGCTTCAGGTCGTAGTCCGTGCGGTTTGCGATCCCTGCCAGCTCCTTCCACCCGAACGGGTACAGAAATTCTATGTCCCACGTGTCCTTCGCGTAGTGACTGAGCTCTTCCTTCAGGTGCTGCCTCAACCTGAGGTGCCCCGGTTCTATGCCGAGACCCGTCAGGAATTCCCAGCTCTTTGCCAGCCAGTACGCGTGCCAGTCGCCAGTAACATTCCGTTCTACCAGTTCCTTCACGCTTATCTTTTCGGCTCCCTTTCCTTTCTCCTGCATTTCCCCCGTCAGGATGTTCATCCTGACCTTTTCGACCTCTTTCAGGAAGGGACAGCTTTCCTCTGGATTGAAGAAGTATTCCACTTCCATCTGTTCGAATTCGCGGGCTCTGAAAACGAAGTTCCGCGGGCTTATTTCATTCCTGAAGGACCTGCCGATCTGGGCTATGCCGAACGGGAGCTTCGCCCTGCTTGCCTTTGACACCCGCAGGAAGTCCACGAAGATCAGCTGAGCGGTTTCCGGTCTGAGGTATGCCGTGTTTCCCTCAACGGGACCAACCTGCGTTTTGAACATGAGGTTGAAGTACTTCGGCTCTGACAGTTCTCCTCCGCACCTTGGGCACTTTATTCCCTTTTCCTTTATCACTTCCCACAGTTCTTCCAGGGTCATTCCCTCTGACTTTATCCCCGCCCTGTCCTCAACGAGGTGGTCTGCCCTGAACCTCGCCCTGCACTGCTTGCATTCCACGAGTGGATCGTGAAAGACCTCGACGTGCCCGCTGGCTTCCCAGACGCGGGGGTGCGTTATTATCGATCCGTCCATTCCAACAACTTCGTTCCTCCCGTGAACGAAGAAATTCCACCACGCGCTTTTTATCGCATTTTTCAGCTCCACTCCAAGAGGACCGTAGTCGAAGAAGCCTGCGAGCCCGCCGTACAGCTCTGCAGTCGGGAATATGAACGCTTTTTCCACGAGGAACTTCTGAAGCTTTTCAAGAGTTAACATACTACTCCCAGTCAATTTTGGTTTTAAGTCTTGTGTTAAAAATATAAAAAAAGCAGGATAAGTATGCCGTGAAGGTTGAGTACACGGGCAGACCGAACAGAAAGTTTTTCGAGAGAAGATGGAGAAAGTTCACTAAGCTCCTGTCGGAGGAAAAAATTGAAGTGTTGAGTGAGGACCCTGCGATTTTCCTGAGGAGGACGAGGTCCGCAAATGTGGTTGTCCTGAAGTTTGCTTCAGGTTACATGGGCAGGGGGGACAGGAAGGAAGAAACACACGTTCTCGAGCACCTTCTGAGTTACAGGATGTCAAAGCTTTTCGGGAGGTACAGAAGAGATGCAGAGATTGACCCCGAGTACTTTTTTGTTTCATTTCTCGTCCCCGTTGATGATCTGGAGATCCGGGACAGGTTCATCGCGGATGTGGGGAAAGTGTTTGATCTGGACACGTCCGTTCTGCAGTCCGAGAAGTTCAGGGTCCTGAACGAGTTCAGGTCTCACGTTTCGGTGGTTCCTGCGCGCGTGGCGATCGCGGGAGGGATTGAGAAAATTCGGAAGGTCCCCGAGATTACTGAATCGGACGTGAGGAGGAGGTTTTCAGAAGCGCTTTCCAGCATCAGATACTTTCAGATTATGGGTTCAAACTCCCTGAAAATCGGGAAGGCGATTCTGAATGCGGTTGATGATGCAGGGAGCGGCGCTGAAAAGCTGAGGGAGATAGACCAGAAGTGCTCCGGGATTTTTTATCCCGAGACGGGGAAGAGCGCGGTTTACATCCCTCTCGAGAAGAAAATGGACTTCGTGACGAGGTTTTCTCTTGGATACGGTCTCAGGGAACTGACGGGCGGGATTTTTGCGGATATTCTGAATGAGACGGGGGTTTACGGGTGGGACCTGAGGATCTTGCCCAACGTATGCGTGCGGAACGGCAGGAACGTGACCTCCCCCGTTCTGATACTCTCCGTTGATTCCACAGACCCTCTGGAGATGCTGGACAGGGTTCATTCCGCGCTCATGAACAGGCTCCAGCTGGCTCGCGTGAACGAGACGAGGCTTTACTCCGCAGTTTTCAAGCTGCTTGGCTCGGTAGAGCCGGAGCAGGTGTACCGTTACAGGAGGGACGTTCTGAAGGACGTTGATTCGAGCACGGACGGGTTTTACGGGAGAATGGGCATTGAGGATGCAGTTTCCCTCCTGAAGGAGAGGATCGAAGAAGGGCTGGAAATTGTTGTCCGAGCTCTTGAGAAGAAGTACGGTAAAGCCAGGGAAAACACCCGGAGCTCTGCAGAGTGGGCCCAGCTGGTTCCTGACCCGTCTGAGGTGTGGTGAGCTTTTTAATCGCTGTGCGTGAAGAATTCAATGATTGGCACTGTCGTCGGGAGGGCGCGCGCTACCTTTCAGCGCAGGATGATAGTGACGGACAGTGCTGATCTCGCCTACGAATGGGCAAAGAAGCTGGGAACGGGCGTGCAGCTTGGCTGGAAAGAGCTTCCCATCCCTCAGAGGCACATCAGCATTGTGGATTCTGCAAGGATGCTGGGGAAAACGTATGATCACTTGATTATGGATCTGCGCGGTTCTTTCACTGCCAATGACCTCGGTCGAGCCATTCCAGCGGTTTCTGGAGGAGGGGTTGTGATCCTGATAACTCCTCCGTTTGAAGAGTGGGTTTTTGCGAACCTGAGCTATCACGAGAAGCTTGCCATTCCCCCTCACTCTGTTGAGGACTGCAGGCACCTGTTCATTCCCAGGCTGGTGCGCAAGTTTTACGAGCACGAGGGAATATGGATATACAGGAAGGGGCGCTGGGAAAAGGAAAGCAACGAGGACGAAATAGAGGTCGTGGGAAGGAAAAAAGTCCGGGTTCCTCGGGGCAGCTCGATCCCCGCGGAGATTTACAGAATGGCTCTCACTCGGGATCAGGTGGACCTGATCAGGAAGATGGAGAATCTGGAAGGTGTTCTGGTTCTGACTGCGGATAGGGGGAGGGGGAAGAGCGCTGCACTCGGTCTCGGGATCGCGGGCATTCGCGGGGCAGGCAGCAGGAAGCTGGAGGTTGCTGTCACCGCTCCAGACAGGGAAAAAGCGGGGACCGTTTTTGAATTCATAGAAAAGGGGCTGAAAAAGCTCGGGATCCCTTACTCCTACAAAGGTCAGAACATCCTTCTCGGGAAGAAAATAAAGGTCGTGTATGAGGAACCACAGAGGGTTGCAGGCAGGAAAGCAGACCTGCTGGTCGTGGACGAGGCTGCGGGCATTCCTCTTCCCGTTCTGAAGGATCTTTCGAAGAACACGCCCGTGATTTTCAGCACGACAGTTCACGGTTATGAGGGGGCTGGCAGGACGTTCAACATAAGGTTTCTGGAGTATCTGTCCCGGCAGGGGTTCGATCACTACCAGATGGAAGAA
>CAYVIY010000044.1:0-5049 GCA_964451765.1 Candidatus Undinarchaeota archaeon | reverse complement strand
GCTTGAGGGAACTGACAGTTTTTTCTCACCCGTTTGAGTTCTGAGCATTGTTGTTCTACCGCAGTCAATTTGCAGACTCCGTCCGGGATACGGTTCCACTTTTATCTTGATTTCCGTTCCCTCCGGTCGCTGGTTGATGAAGTAGATCCATTTTTCAACGCTTTCAGTCAGTTTCCGGTCTGCCGCTTTTTCAAGGTTACCTTTTGTCTGCGAATAAACACCTATGACTGTTGTCAGGTAAAGCAAAAGCAGGACGGTTATTGACAGAAACTCCACCGTTAGTTGTCCCTTCACTCCAGCTCCCTCAGGTTCTCTATGAGTGCTTCCACGTTTTCAACGTGGCTCACTACCAGCGGGATCCTTTCCCGCTTTGCCAGCTCGACTCCGAGAGGATCAGGTTCCATCATGGGGCCGTGCAGGACCACTATTGCTGGCTTCAGGCTGGTCAGTTTTATAGCTATCATCGGGCTCCTTCCGTGCCTGACCCCAGTGAAGATCAGGGCCCTCTGGGTCGTTGTCCCGTAAATCATCGCGAGCTCGAGGGGACTCAGGTCCATTATGGCTTTAACGCTGTCTATGACCGTGTACCCGTAAACGTTGTTGTCCAGGTTTTTTTCTCCGACCAGAAATTCACCCTGTGTTGCTTTCACAATATCCTTTATTTTTCTTGGCTCTGAGAATTCTTTTATGGCAAGCACGGCTTCGAAAAATTTGCTCCCTTCTATCAGCTTGCTGTATTCCTGTATCACTCCTCCTCCTTTTTCTTCATCTATCAGGAGGAGTGCTCGCACGATTCTTGAAACGAGCTTTGTTCCCGGGCTTTTTCTCCTTCCTGATTCGTAGTCTGAAATGACGGAGGGTCCTACTTTGAGCTTTCTGGCGAGTTCCTTCTGGGACACCCTGAAAATTTCCCTCCACTTACGTATGGTAGCTCCCGGGTTTTCAGCGAGTGCAATTTCACCCGCGATTCTCAGCGCAAGCTTTTCGTGAGCCACAGACCTACCCTTCATAAGCCTTTAAATTTTTATCGAGTATCAGTTCGACAGATGGTAAACTGCTGATCCTTTTCAGCTCGATTTTCACACTTTTTCCCGTTTTCATGCTTTTAACCGCGTTCTTGTCAAGGAACCGCCACTTTTTGTTGGCGAACTTCACCGCAAGCAAAAATTCAGCCCCCATGATCCTTGCAACTTCAATTTCTCTTTCCAGCTCCTCCAGGCTCACATACATCGTGTCTTTCGAGGAGTACTTGCATTCTATCACGTAGAACCGCCCGTTCTTTCCCGCAACTATGTCAGGTGCCCGGGAACCTGCGACTCGCACGGCTCCGAAGCCCTTGCTTTTGAGCAGTTCTATCAGTTCCCGTTCTTTCTGCGCTCCTTTTCTGTACACGGTTAGAAAGACTTTAATAAACTTATAACATTATACCAGTATGGACAGTGTTAAGGCAAAGGACATAATGAAAGTGCCTCTGATAACGGCTCCAGAATCAACATCTGTCATGGAAATAGCTCAGATTATGCGTGACAGGAAAATCGGGGGGATAATTGTTGAAAGGGCGGGGAAGCTTTCGGGTATAATCACAAGGAAGGACATAATATACAAGGTTGTGGCGGAGGGGAGGAACCCTGAAAAGGTCAGGGCGGGAGAGATAATGTCTTCCCCGTTGATAACTGTGGATTCGAACGCTACCCTGACAGAGATAGCGAGGATCATGGGGAAGCACGACATACGAAGGGTTGTTGTCACGGATAAGGGGGTCCCTGCAGGCATAGTTTCGGACAAGGATGTGCTGAGGGTTGCTCCCGAGATAATTGAAATCCTGTCGGAATACATAAGGATACTGGGGTGAAGGGATGCCAAAAAGGTACTGGGCGTTCAATGATATGAAGTTTAACTATGAAGGATATAACGTTCCGGAGATTTACAAGGCTGCGTGGCAGGCAATTGTGGACAGGGCTTACTTCGTTTCGGAGAAAAAGTATATTCACGTTAAGGTCGGGAACGTGTTTGCGGCGGTTGCCTGGTGGACTGGCACTTACGAGGCTGAAAACAAGTATTCCCTTGTCGGAATGGATGTTTACCTGAAGATTGTGTGGAGGCTCGTTCCCCGTCCCGGGACGAACGGGGAAAACGCACCTCAGGTCCCGTACGGCAGCGTGAACATGACAATAAACGGGTTTGTTGTGACAGATTACCTCGCTATCTGGGGAAAAAGTCCGGTTCTCTCGCCATTTTTTGACCTGCGCGACCGCGTGTTTTACAAGAGAAAAACGGACGTTCTCAAAAAGAAAGTCAGGCAGGATGCTGAAGGTGTGATAAACGATCTCAACGACTTCATAAGCTTCCTTCCACAGATAACCTGATCTTGCTTTAAATCTTTCCGTGAAGTCTATAAGTTGTGCAACGCTCTCTAAATGGTTCGATATCCGTTTCTGAAAAGAAAAAGATTAAATATGTCCTTAACATTTAATTAATGGTGATAAAAATGGCGGAGCTTCCGTTGGCACCTATGAAGAGGATAATAAAGTCCGCTGGTGCGGCAAGGGTTTCTGAAGATGCAGCAGAGGCCCTCAGGGATGTTGTTGAGGACATTGCTAGTGACCTCGCAAGGAAGGCTGTTCAGCTTGCCAAGCACGCTGGCAGGAAGACAGTCACGAAGGAGGATGTGAAACTCGCATCCAGGGAGTGATTTTTCCTTCCAAACTTTTTTATTTTTTAGTTGCTACAGTTGTCGTGGATGTAGCTGTGGTTGGTTTCGGTCCTGCAGGTCTTTACGTTGCTTCAAGGCTTGCCGCGGAGGGGATAGAAGTTGCGCTTTTCGGTTCTCTGCCTGATGTTCTGCCTGAATTCGTTTCAAAGGAAGCCCTGAGGGAGTTTTCTCTGGGTGATTTTGTTTTGAAAAAGATTTCCCGGTTTGCCCGCTTTTCCAGAGAGTTTGAGCTGTCTGAAAGTGTTCTGGAGGGGGCCGTGGTTGACACGGAATCCGTTATGCGCAGTCTCCTGCTGAACGCCGTCCGGTACGGTGCGGATGTCCTTGCAGGGTCCACCCTTGATCCGGGTGGCTCTCTCGAGCTGAAGTGGCTGGAGAAAACCATGAGGGTTGAGCCCGAGTTCATCGTCATGGAAGAGAGCATGGGCAGGAGCGTTATGGGTGCGGAGGTTGCCAGGATCCCGACGAACGATGATGCCGTTGAGTACTATGAGGGGTTCGGGATGACAGTTCTACCCGCTGGCGCGACTGCGGTGGTTTACGGGAACCTGAACTTTTCGTGGCACAAGTTCGAGAATGCGGCTGTTCTGCAGCTGAAGGAGCTGTTCGTTCCACCCCGGCGTCCTCCGGTTGATGGGCGGGTCATACGCGTAGGTAGACCCGCTGGGCAGGTCGGGGAGTTCGGCTGGTTGCTCGAGAGTGGGCTTTACTACGGGCACCTCCTGACAGAATCCCTTTTGAGGTACTTCGGCGGGCAGGAGAACGCGCTGGACATCTACAGGATTTCGGCTTCGAGGGGGGAGGACAAACTATTTAAAGTATGAACCACTAATTAGTAGTAATGAGTGAATCCACACGCCCTGCTGATTATGTGATTGACGCTTATATGGATATGTTTAAAGAAAGTTATCAGGCTGCCCGTAAAACTGTTGAAAGAAATTACTCCATCTTGAATGAACTTTCAAAAGTTCCGGAGAAGATAATAGGGGGCGTGTCATACAACCCAATTAATGTGAACAGTTTGCAGGATTCGATGGCAGCTGAAGACTTTTTCAAGTACGCTGTTCTGGGTTCTCGCGGTATCAAATATAAAGAGTAAGCTGTTTTACTGAAGTGCTCGATCGGCTGGCTGTCCTGCTCATCGGTCTGTTTCTGGTTTATTCAGTGGTCAGGAACAGGAAGGAAGTCCTGTATGCATTCTTTCTTGCTTTGATATTCGGGACGGCTTTCTTTTATGCGGGTCTGCGGAGCTTCTACGTGGAGTTTTTCCTCGCAGGTTCTCTCGTTGCGTATTATCCTCTCCTGCTCCTGTTTCTCCCTCTTTTTCTGTGGGAGGGTGGATGGAAAGTTCTGGGAAGCTTCGTGCTTGGTATGGGGTTCGGCGCCCTCGCGAGGCGGGGGTCACGAAAGGTGGAGAGGGATTACGGGGAGGTCAAGCGGAAGGTCTTTCACGTGATTTCGGGGCTTGTGATTTTTCTGGTCGCGTTTCTTTTTGGCAAGGTGGTCGGAGTCGCTTTCATGGCGCTCGTGGCACTCGTCACCTTTCTGCTTCCCCGCATCAACCTGCCTCTTGTCGGGTGGACCATTAATGACATGGTTGAAGCCAGGGGGGAGCGCCCTGCTGAGGGTGCTTTCAACTTTGCGGTGGGTTCCCTGCTCCCCCTCCTTATAGGTCAGCCCTGGATCGTGCTCGCTCTGGGATTCGGGGATGGTGTGTCCACTCTGGTGGGGAAGTTCTTCGGCAGGACCCGAATATACAGGAAAAAAAGCCTGGAGGGTGCGCTTGCAGAGTTTCTGGTGGTCCTCGTTATTGCCCGGTTCTTCTATCCCGTTCCAATCATTCCTGCAGCAATTTACACTCTTGTCGAGCTTTTCAGCCCGATAGATGATAACCTGTCGATCCCTGCCGCCCTCAGCCTGCTTTACATTCTAAAACCACTGTGAAAGGTTCGATTGCGCGCCTTTTTTCAGGCTCTCCCTTACCGTGCTTACCGTTTTCACCACCCTTTCCCTTGAGAAGTCGTGCTCTTCGACCAGAAACTCAATCAATCTATCCTCCCGGGGTTCCCTCCATTCGAGACTGTAGCTGTCAGTGTGCGGGGGGTTCTTGAAGAATTCAAAAATTTCCTTCGCGGGTGGCCACTCCTCGTTCCAGCCCGTGATCAGCTCTTCGAGTGTTTTTCCCCTTTTCACGAGCTCGAGCGCTTTTTTCGGTCCTACTCCTTTTATCCCTCCCGGGTTGAAGTCCGTCCCCGCGAGAATGCCGATGGTTATAAGTCCGTCCCTGTCAATGCCCAGTTCGCTCAGCATTTCCTCCAGTTCAATCAGCTCGGGCC
>CAYVIY010000043.1:1673-5143 GCA_964451765.1 Candidatus Undinarchaeota archaeon | reverse complement strand
ACCCGACACGGCCGTTAACTACATGATGCCCGAGGTTGACGTGGTCCTTCTCGGCGGACTCGCGGTCACTCGCTTCGGTCTGATAGCTCCTGTCGGAGCCAGCATGGTTGCCCTGTCTGCCCGGTGGAACAAAGTTCCCGTTTACGCTGCAGTTGAGCTGCTCAAGGTCAGCGAGAGGATAATCATAAAAGAGCTGCCCCTGCGAGACGTGCCTGCAGGGATCCACGCAAGGTCTCCCGGCTACGACCTCACGCGGAGCGAACTGCTGTCTGCATACCTGACGGAAGACGGGGTTGTTGAGCCAGAAAAGTTTTATTCTCTAGCGACCACTAAGTTAGAGAGGTGGTGAAATGGGTGTAATTGAAACGGTCTGGCTGCTCATACTTTTTGTTGTCAGCTTTTTTGCGGGCTTCCTCGCGGGGAACTTCTTTGGAGAAAGCAAAGCAGAAGATGTGAGGTACAAGTACCTGAGTGGTGAGCTGAAATGATTGAAAAGAAAGACCTGATAGTCATAGCGATTGGGTACTTTCTGGGAGTCGCTGCGGGTTTCCTTTACGGACTCCGGTCGGGAAAAACGAGGTTCTGGAGAATGCCCGGTGCCAGCTGGAGGGTCAGAAAGTGATTCAGGTGGGAGTTATAGGCTCCAGCGAGACCGCGTTCTTCGCAGCGAAGCGCGGGTTCGTTGTGTTCGGGGTTGATCCAGAACTTCAGCAGGCTGTCAGAGAAGCTGACGTGAGGATAGACGCGCGAAACGCCGTTGAGGCACTTGAACTGATAGTCCGATCGGTGGACATAATCATAATAGGGAAGGGGAAACAATCCGAACTGGCAAAGCAGGTTGCTCGTGCGATTTCAAAGCCGCTGGTCGAAGGAGATGGAAAGGAAGCCGTGGATAAAGCCGCAGAGAAACTTGTCAGGTATAATTTATTTGGAAAAAAAGAATAATTATTCTTTCTTGCTTTCTTCCTCGATTTCTTTGTCAAGCTCTTCAGGGCTCTTGGGTTCCACTTCCCTGGTTTCAACGGTCTTTTCTTTCCCCGCTTCTTCTTCAACTTTCGTTTCTATGACAACCCGGTCCTTAATCTCATCGCTGAACTCAACATCCGGAGGAATTATCGTGACGCGAACACCTATGATTCCAGGCTTCGTCAGCGCCACATCGTAAGCAACGCGAGCCTTGTCTATGACTTCCTGACCGCACTTTCTGAGGTTACCCGCGATGAACTTCCAGGTTTTCGCCCTCGCGCTGGGGAGCTTGCCGCTGAGGCGGATCTCAACGCCCTTTGCACCCGCCTGCATTATCCTCTCAACGAGAAGGTTCGCGACCCGCTTGAAGTACCCACCTCTTTCAAGGGAGCGGGCAACCCTCCACGCAACAACGTTGGCGTCAAGATACTGATCTGAAACCTGCTCGACCTCGAGATGAGGATTCTCCACCCGGAACCGGCGGGATATGTAGTCCGTCAGCTTCTTTATGTTTTCCCCGCCGCCCCCGATCACGAGACCTGGTCTGAGAGCGTAAATTATGATGCGCGTTCCGAGGGGAGTGCGCTTGACCTCCGCCCGGCTGTAGCCCGCGTGCTTCAGCTCCTTGCGAAGGAATTCCTGAATTTCATAGGCTTTTTTTGCCTCACTGACAAAGTACCTCTCGACCGTCATTTCTTCTCGACCTCCCTGACAACCACAACGAGATTGGTCCGCCTCCCGCGAACCCTGGCTTTCTTCAGCGGCTTCGCCCCGAAGGGTCTCTTGTGAACGCCCCTGTGGGCTTCAATCCTGTAGATGACCAGCTTTTCCTCATCCATTCCCTGGTAGGAAGCGTTGGCGCGGGCATTTTCAAGAACAGCCAGAACGGCTTTGGCAGCCTTGACAGGGTATCTGGCAGGCTTTCCATAGTGGTGAGGGACTTCCTTGTTGTGCCTGCGCAGCACCACGGGCTGCTTCCTGTCTATAACCCGCTCGAGGAACTCAACTGCCCTGTCCAGCTTCATCCCCCTTATCGCCGCGGCAATCTCACGGCTGTACTTGGGGGAAACATTCAGATTCCAGGCTCTTGCTGTCGCTTCTTTCATCTTCATCACTTCAATGGCACGAACTTACTGCTTCTCGTTGCTCCGACTCCCGGAGATCCGTGCTGGACGCGCTTCCTCGAAGGAGCAAACTCCCCGAGGTAGTGTCCAACCTTTTCGGCAGTTATCTGAACGGGAACGAATTCCTTCCCGCTGTGGACCATAACAGTCACCCCGACCATTTCAGGCAGTATTATCATATCCCTGCAGTGCGTCTTCACGGGCTTGCTGATGCCCTTTTCCTTCCGGAGCTTTATCTCCTGCAAAAGCTTCTTCTGTGCGGGCGTGAACCCCCGCAGAAGGCTCCTTCGCTGCCTGGCAGGAACGAGCTTTACGAACTCGTCCATACTCATGTTGACAATCTCCTGCTCAGTTTTACCGCGATACGTGAACTCCTTCGCCATCTAATCACCTTTTCTTACCTTTCCTCCTGCCTGTCCTCCGGGCAGCTATGTAACCGACCTTTCTGCCCGGGGGTGCATTTCTGCTTGAAGTATGAGGCTTACCTGCGTGTCTGTGCACCCTCCCCCCACCGAACGGGTGCTCAACGGCGTTCATACTGCTCGCCGCAACATTGGGCCAGTACCTGTGCTTGGCACGCATTATGTGATACTTCTTTCCAGCTTTGAGAATTGGCTTGTCCCGGATACCTGCGGCAGCTATCTGCCCGAAAACTGCACGGGACCTCGCGGGTATGCGCTTCAACTTACCGCTTGGGAGCTTCACGTTGACATACTTTTCATCCTTCGAAACGACAGTGGCAAACCCACCGGCTCCCCTGACCAGCTTCCCGCCATCTCCCGGCCTGAGCTCTATGCAGTAAACCTTTCCCCCCTCAGGAACAGCGGAAAGCGGGACTATGTTACCGGGCTTCAGTGCCGCACTGGAACCTGCCTCCACAACCTGCCCCACGTACATACCGTTGGCAGCGGGCAGAACAACTCTCTCACCGTTCTCAAAACGGATTATGGCAAGCGGGGCGCTCCGCAGAGCGTCTCTGACGAGATCAACCACGACTCCCTTTTTCTCATCCTGCCTTCCCAGAGAAACAGCAGTCAGATACCTGTGGCTGGGGCTCTTCCAGACCGGAGAACCCTTCCCCCGCCTCTGTTGATTGAGATTCTTACCCATTTTATCACCTACAGCAATCCAAGGTTGGTTGCGACTTCAACCGCACTGCTTTCAGGAGCGAGCTTTATGTAAGCTTTTTTCTTCCCCTTAACTATAACCGTATTGATGTCCGCCACTTTCACGCCAAACAGCTCCTCGAAAGCCGAGCGGATCTTATCCTTGTCCGCATCTCTCGCGACAATGAAAACTATCTTGTTCTGGTCGAGGAGACGCATAGCTTTTTCAGTCCCGACAGGGTACATCAAAACCTTTGTGGGTTCAATCTTTTTT
>CAYVIY010000043.1:399-1663 GCA_964451765.1 Candidatus Undinarchaeota archaeon | reverse complement strand
CCAGGCATATTCCCTCAACCTCTTGCTCTTCCCAAACCCGCAATGAACGCAGTACTTCTTCTTTGAGTTATAGGTGGGCCTACCACACCTTCTGCAGACCACGTGGGTCGGCTTCTTGTTTCTTTTGCCGAAGGAGGGTGTCCCTTTGGTCATTTTCAATCACTCGGAATTACCATCACTACAGTGTCTCCACGGATTAAAACTCTTCCGACTTTTCTCTTTATTTCACCGCCCTCAAGCTCCTCAGCGTCGTCAAGCACGAGGTTTATGTGGATGTCAAATGCGAGAAGCTTTCCGCGGATCTCCTTCCCGTTCTTGAGGGAAACGTAAACACTCTTTCCTTTAGCCTGATTGAGCGCATCCAGAGGTCTTTCAATCGCCATTCTTTATCACCTTCCACTTTCCTTACTGTGCTTTTTTAAAGCTTCTCTTACAGAGAGGTAGCTCACCATGGGGTTTATAAAAGTTGCATTCGGAAAGGTTTTATAAATCAAGAAAGGAGTGTGGCGTATGGCTATCGTTCACAGCAAGAGCTTGAGAAAGCCCACGGGTGGTATGAGGAGAGCCCACAGGAAAAAGAAAAAGTTTGAGATAGGAAGACCTTTCATTCCCGTGAGCGTTGGCAAGGAGAAAAGGAAGATCATTCGTGTGCGAGGTGGGAACCACAAGGTCAGGCTTCTCAGCGCGGAATTCGCAAATGTTTCCACGAAGGAAGGGATAAAAAAAGTCAGAATAAAACAGGTTGTTGAGAATCCTTCAAACCCGTTCTTCGTGAGGCGGAATGTCATAACAAAAGGAGCCATTGTTGAAACGGAGATCGGTTACGCGCGAGTCACTTCCCGACCGGGTCAGGACGGCGTTGTAAATGCAGTCCTCACACCTGATTACAGGCCTCCGAAAAAGAAGTGAATTTCCAGTGGATGCACTGGCAACCTACCCTCTTTCTTTTTTAAGGTGTCTGACCAAGTTGAATCGTGGCGAGTGAGGAGCTCCAGGTCAGGATGTTTGAAAACCTGCACGGCAGGATCGAGGAGTTCCTCAGGGACATATACATGGAGGAAATTTTGAGAGTGGTTTCGGAAGGGGAAAAGTCCATCGTCATAAACTTCCTCGATCTGGACAAGTACGATTTTGAACTGGCTGACCTGCTCCTCAGCAAGCCGGAAGAGGTGCTCAAGGCTTTTGAGGAGGTGCTGGACGGCTTCGAGCTGACGGACAAAAACCTGAAGGTGAGGTTCAGTGGCCTTCCCGGAAGCACTGTCGT
>CAYVIY010000043.1:0-389 GCA_964451765.1 Candidatus Undinarchaeota archaeon | reverse complement strand
CTGTTGAAGGAATAATAAGGCAGGCGAGCGAGGTCAGGCCCGAGATCGTGAAAACCCTGTGGGAATGCCCTGTCTGCGGGAACGAGATAACGATCTTCCAGACGGGATTCGACCTGCAGAAGCCAAAGGAGTGCGTTTGCGGTAACCGGAAAGGGTTCATCCTGAGGGACAAGGAGTTCAGCGACGTTCAGCGCATAGTCATAGAGGAAAATCCAGAGGATCTCGAAGGAAACGAGCAGCCCTCAAGGATTTCGGTCATTTTGAGGCACGATCTGGTCGATCCAACCTTCAGGAGGAAGATAACTCCGGGAAATGTTGTAAAAGTGTCGGGCATACTAAAGGAGATTCCCCTGGGAGGTAAAGGGGGAGGGGAAAGCAAGAGATACGAC
>CAYVIY010000042.1:0-5200 GCA_964451765.1 Candidatus Undinarchaeota archaeon | reverse complement strand
TATCTGAAGGGTGCATCGGACAGTGCACGTTCTGCATAACGAAAAAAGCGAGGGGAAGGCTGTGGTCCTACCCAGTAGAGACAGTTGTGGAAGAAGTGAAACGGGTCGTGCGGCTGGGGTACAGGGAAATCTGGCTGACCGCACAGGACACAGCAATCTACGGGATCGACAGGGGAGAAAAACTGGCAGACCTGCTCGATGCCCTGCTCGATCTCCCCTATGAATTCCGGATCCGCGTGGGGATGGGTGACCCCTCCTTCTTCCTGAGGCAGTGGAACAGGCTGAAAGACCTGCTGCACGACAGTCGCGTGTTCAAAATGATTCACGCACCTGTGCAGAGCGGGTCAAACCGCGTCCTGCGGGATATGCGGAGGATGCACACGGCCCAGGACTTCATCAGGCTCGCAGGAAAATTTTACGCGCAGTTCCCGGAGGGAAGCGTTCACACGGACATAATCGTGGGCTACCCGACCGAAACCGAAAAGGACTTCGAAAAAACGCTGGAGCTGATCAAAAAAGCGCGACCATATAAAGTGAATGTAAGCAGGTACGGGCGGAGACCTGGAACGGAAGCGGAACCGCTCAAAAAAATTCCGGGCTGGATCGTGCAGAACAGGAGCCGGCGGGCTTCCAGTCTGGCAAGGAAAGTGGCGCTTAAGCTTAATATGGAGCTCATAGGGAGCAGGGTGAACGTGTTCGTGGATGAGAACAACGCGGGCAGGACGGAGGGGTACAGACAGGTCCTTGTCAAGAGAGAAAAGGGAAAAACAGTGTCCGTGAGGATAGCAGGTGCCACCGCAGGCTATCTCATAGCAAAGGGTTTTTATGCCTGAAGGACTAACTGTTATGTGGAAAGCAGTGATGCATTTTACGCGTTCATCGCGGTGTTCCTCCTATTCATGCTTTTCACGTGGGTAATGCTACCCCCTCCATTTAACAGGATGGGCAGGATGTTCCAGCGAATTGGCGTTGCGGGGTACGAGATAACCAAAGCTGTAGGGGTCACATCGGACGCAGACATCTGCGTGCTGGCGGACCTGTACAACACAGGGGGGATACTGGCAACCGTCAGGGACAGCACGCACGAGTACAACGTGTCCTGCGCGCTGCTCACTGAAAAAAAAGTCGCCATAGTCCCGAAGGACTACGAAAAGTTCGGTTCCGAAGTCACGGCGGAAGCAACGGGTCAGTACTGGATAAAAGACATTCGCACGCTGAACAAGCTGTTCTACTTCTCTTACCTTCTTATGGGGCTGGTGATAGCGGAGATGATAACAGACATGATGGTGTCCACTGTGGGGAGGAAGTACTCAACGGCAAAAGTCCTGGGGTACGGTGCAGTCCTCACGTTCGGGATAATGCTCGTTCTGATAAGGACGGGAGCAGTGTGGGAAGTCCTGAATGCTCTCATGATGCTCGTTCCCGCCAAGCACAGCCTCATAGCGATGGCGATCACACTGGTATTCATGATGGCTGCGTGGGGATGGATGATAGGACAGATGGTTCTCGGGTATGAAATGGCAAAATCTCGAAAAGATAGAATGAAAGCCATGAAAATCGCTGCGGAGGCAGATTACCTCCGTGGCAAAACTGCTCTGGAAAAAGCCCGGCAGCTTGGCAGGTAACAAAAAGTATATATTTCCTGTCGGAGGAAAGTATTGTATGAACTCGAAAGTGGCTGCCCTGACAGTCCTGTTTCTACTCGCGGCGTCCAGTGTCGCATTCGCGCAGGGAGTCGAGGAATCAACGTACAAAGCATTTGGACCGCTTGAAGGGCTTATAAAAGCCCTCGTCAGAATGGGTTGGGACCTGACCGAGCTTATAATTGGAAAGGATGATGCAGAGATTGCATACTTCACCACGCAGCTTGGGTTTAGAGATGTAACTTTTGAAAACACCCCGACAGACGGGGGTGAGCAGGATTGCCTCGTTTCATCATTCAGAATAATTGATGACCGTGTGGTCTGTAGAAACACGGAAGGCGAACTGTACAACGTGACGGATGGAACAAACAAGCTGAATGTTTCGAACATAAATGACTACGATGACAGCGGAAACGTTGACCTCGCAGACGTGTTCAGGTACATGACTAAAAACGACTTTGGAACGCTCAACGTACCGGACAGCGCCAAGGGGCAGGTGATGCTGTTCGCGCTGCTCATCCCGATGGGAATACTGACATACTTGCTGATAGACTTTTTCGCAAGCAGCGGGCTGCTCAGGTACCAGACCTCAGCTGTTGTCAGCCTGGGAATAGCCCTGCTCGCCGTCAGATCTGGCGTCTATCCAGGCCTGTTGTCCATGATAAGCCAGATATTCGGTGCGGGCGGATTCTTCCTGAGCATGCTGAGTGTGTACCTGATAATTGCCATACTGCTGTGGTTCTATGGAGGAATCCGCAAGGCGAAGGCGATCGCTGAAGCGGAGGACAAGGTAAGGGATGCAGTGGTTGAAGGCTTCTCATACGACCTGTTGAGAGGGCTCGTTGGAAAGGAAGCGGCAGGGCAGCTTGCAGGCAAGAAAAATGAATAGGTGAATCCGCGTGGTAAACCAGACTGCACTCAACATGACAGAAGGCGTGGGTTTGCTTCAGCAAATGGGCTTCTTTAATCTTATTCTGCCCTTTGCCATTTTCTTTTTGATACTGTTCGGCATACTTGACAAGTACAAGATCGTGAGCAAGGACAGACGGATAAACGGTGTGCTTGCACTTTTCATATCCGCATTTGTTCTCCTCTACGCGTATGAAACGAATGTTGAGCTTTTCTTCTCCCAGTTCTATGCAAAAATGAGCATAGCAATTCTCATCCTGCTGTTCGCGGCAACACTCGCCATATTCGTGTTCCGCGCACTCAAAGAGAATGAGATGATTCCCGCAGGAAACGAAAAAATGTGGACAGCCGCAACAGTGATGGGTAGCGTGCTCATAGTACAGTCCGCTTTCTCCAGCGCTCCAGGAATGATAGGGGAGTGGGCGAGAGAGGTAGGTGGGCTCGTACTGACAATGGGATTCATCGGATCAATACTCAGCCTCTTTGCCGGAGGGGGAAGTGGAGGAAAAGGTGAGGTGTGATGGGATTCGAAGTACTTCCGCTGAAACTCAGCCAGATGGGATTTTTCAACTTTTTTGCCCCTTTTGCGCTCGTTTTCCTGATAGTCATGGGACTCTTGATGAAATACAAGCCCTTTGGGGAATGGAAGAACTCAACGGCGATGTCGATGATCTACGGAGTGCTGTCTTTCCTCATCGCCCTCTTCGTGATGCTCTACGGGCTCAACGTTTACATAGAGATGTTCCTCGCGTGGATCCTCGGCAGGGCAGGACTGATAATAATTCTGCTGTTGATGGCTCTGCTGATAGGAGCGTTTGTCAAAGGGGGTAGTGACCTTGGAGAATGAAAAGCTCATCTGGATAGGACTCGGAATCGCAATAGTGCTGTTCCTCGTGGTGACAACGCCAGGCTGGAAGGAAGTCTTAGGAATAGGAAACCTCAACCTGGGACAGTACGGGCCCGCATTTGTCATTCTTGGAATAATGGGAGGTCTGGTGGCAATAGCGTTTATGGGAGGAGGCAGCGAAGAAGATTAGGGAGCCACCCTCTTAAGCTCCACGTAAGTGACCCCAAGATCCCTGTCAACAACAGCCAGCCAGAGCCTCTTGTTCACAGAGTGAGCTACCCTGTTCAGGCCGAGAATGAGCTTCACATCAAACTTCGCATCGTCATTCACGACCAGCACGAGATATCGCGAATGCGGTCTCTGTGAGCGGGGAGTTTTTGAAATGCTGAAATCCTTTTCATAAACCCTGAAGTCCGCACCGTACTTGGCTCCAGCCCGGACAAGGTAACCCCGGGATCTCAGATCCTTGTAAACCACATACCTCTGAATGAACTTTGAATCATCATGCATTATTTCCAAAAAGGCTTTCGGGTCCAGCAGGGTATCCCCCGAATAAACCTCAATTTTCCCGCTTTCCAGAAGAAACAGAGCTTCCTCAGGGAAAAGCCACCACTTTTCGCCTATCTTTTCCCCAAATCCCCTCTGAACGAGGTCGGAAGAGAGAAGTGCGGTTGCTCCCTGAGAAGCGATTTCAGCGCGCAAAAAATGTCTGGGTTTTTTCATCAAATCCAACTTTTCCCGCCTCCATAAGCTTTTTCACCCTCTTGAAAAGAGTATCGCGCACGGTTTCTGCAATCCCGAGATTTCGCAGCTCACTGTTCAGCTGGATTATGTTGAGTGATCCTTTTTCCCTCAAAAGCCTGACAACGGGATCCGTCCTGTCCACAGCAATCGATCTGTTCTGCGGGGGGCTGGAAGCGGGAAGCTTCACTTCCGGCTGGCTCTGCGGAGCGGGCGCCCTGCTGCCCTCAGCAACCATTTTCTCCAGCTTCTCAACCCGGGACTTGAGCGATTCAACTTCCTTCCACAGCTGATCGATCTTGTGCACCAGATAACTGGATGTCTCCACCATACGTTTTATTAAACGTGCAGGGTATTTATAATGATGATCGCGGAGCTTTCACTTTTCATCACATCTCTCCTGCTTCACAGGAAAACAGGCATGCGCTCGTTCACGATCGCGGGGGCGTCAATTCTCGCGGGAATTTCCGGAAAAATAGCGATCGTACTCATCGCACCCGCTCTCTACATCCTTTACCGTGACATTACCCTTAAAAGTGCTGATAAACCCTTAAATAATTCCCGGGAGTGAAATTGTTAGATGCAAAGTGAACTGGCAAAGAGGCTTAGCGGTCTTGAAGAGAGAGTCAGAATGATTGAATCCAGAGTTGATGAGATAAGCAACAGGTTCGAAAGCTTCAGGAACAACTCGATAAGAAACCAGAGAGACCACGATGAAAAAATAAAGGTGCTGATAAAAGCCATTGCAGAGCTAAAGAAGAGAACGGACGAGATGAAAGAAGTTATGAAAAGAATTGAAAGCAAGATGCTTTACACGGCAAGCAAGTCCGAGATCAAGGAAATAGAAGCGTACCTTCAGTTGCTGAACCCGCTGGACCTTGTCACGAGGCAGGAATTGAAGAAGATGATCAAGAAGATTGGAGGTGAAAAAGATGGGCATACTTGACAAATTTTTGGGAAAGAAAAAGGGCGACCAGAACCAGATAGCTGCCAGAATCAACGCGATGAGGCAGCAGGGCGTGCCGGATCCGGAAATAGCAGCACAGCTGCAAAAAGAGGG
>CAYVIY010000041.1:0-5201 GCA_964451765.1 Candidatus Undinarchaeota archaeon | reverse complement strand
CTTGGGGAGCATCAGGATCCCGTCTTCGACAGGGCGGATGACCTTTCTCAGCAGGGTTTCGTTTCCCGTTTCTCTGTAGTACTCCCACGCTTCTTTAAGGTCCTGCAGTTTCACCGCCGTTCTTTCAGTGAAGGGTCCCGCCCTTATCCTCCGCAGTTCTTTCATGTTAGCTCCCACCCCGAGAGCATTTCCCATGTCGTGGCAGAGCTTTCTTATGTAGGTGCCTGCCTGAACGGAGGTTTTGAACAGCACGTCCCTGCCTTTTATTTCGAGGATTTTGAGGTAGTACACCCTTCTTTTCCTTGCCCGCCTTTTGACGGAGCTCTTGACAGGAGGGACCTGCATTATCACCCCTTCGAACTGCCGTGCAACGTCCCTTATCTCCGCTTCGCTCACGTCTCCGTGGACGTGCATCACTCCAACGTACTCTTTTCCCGCTTTCAGCAGGGCCTGGATCGTTTTTGTGGCAGAATTGAGAGCCACGGGCAGGACTCCTGTCACCTTCGGGTCAAGCGTTCCACTGTGACCAGCTTTCCGGGCCCCGAGCATGTTCTTCACCCAGGCTGTTACCTGATGGCTGGTGGGTCCACGTGGCTTGTCAACGACAACTATCCCAAACTCGAGAAGCTCCTTTACGGGTCTTTTCCAGGGATCTCCCCCGTATTTCCAGCTGGTTTCTTCAATGTCTCTTGTGATCATCTGAACCACTCACGCAGGGATGCCGTACCCTATGAGCCTCCATTTTCCATCTATCCGCCTGCTTATAACGAACCTGTCCTCCCTGTCCGCGCAGACGGGTTTTTTGAGGGAGAGCTCGACCGTGTCTCCCTTGGACTTGACTATTCCCAGCGTAACCGCAGTGTTCACATTTATCATCAGAGGCTCACCCACCCGTATAGGGTCAACTTTCAGTTCCTTTTCCTCGAAGCCAACAACCCTTTCGAACAGTTCCACGTCCAGCGTGACGCTGTTAAGCACGGGGGGCATTTTTCCCGGCTTTCCAGCCACGTTTCCCATCATAGCGTCCCGCTTAGTTATTGCAGGATCGAGTTTTGTTCCGATGGCGAGGCTCCCCCCCGGAGTTGCCTCCTTGAAAAAGCCCACGCCTTCCGTTGCAAGGTTCGTGATTTCCGTGATGACAGGTTCCCAGCCCGTCCCTTTCTTTATCCCCGGCCTGATTTCGATCTCATCGCCGACCTTCAGTTTTCCCCTGACCAGAGCCCCTCCAAGGACCCCTCCAACCAGCTTCTGCAGGTCTGTTCCGGGCTTGTTGACATCGAAGCTCCTGACAACGAGGAATTTCGGGTCTGCTTTTGGATCTCTTTCAGGGGTGGGTATCTTCTTTTCGATAGCTTCTATCAGCAGGTCGATGTTCACCCTGTGAAGGGCTGAGACGGGAATGACGGGAGCATCTATCCCATACTCCTTTAGGAATTTTTCTATTTCCTCGTGGTTTTTGAGGGCGTCCTCCCTGCTGACGGAGTCTATTTTGTTCTGAACGACCACTACATTTTTTATTCCAGCGATTTTCGCTGCCATCGCGTGCTCGCGCGTTTGCGCCCGTATCCCTTCATTCGCGGCTATGACGAGGAGTGCCCCATCCATTATCGAGCTGGCGGCGAGCATGACCGCCATGAGGGCTTCGTGTCCGGGAGCGTCCACGAAGCTGACGCATCTTACCAGCTTTCCTTTTCCCTCCGCATTGAACCCGTTTTCATCCCTGAAAAAGCACGCGTTTGCGTAACCGAGCTTTATCGTGATCCCGCGCTTCAGCTCCTCGCTGAACGTGTCTGTCCATTTCCCGCTGAGTGCCTGTGTGAGCGTGGTTTTTCCGTGATCGACATGACCGATCATTCCTATGTTAACTTCAGGTTTTGATTTCACAGATTGAAAAAGAAAAGGGGTTTAAAATTCTATCTGGCTGTTTCAAGTAACTTTTTTTAACTCTGTTCAGAGGTTCGATTGGGGCTTTCGCCCGGCTGTTTTATGATTTCAGTAGGATTCTTCGTTTATTTTTATCTCTGAGTAGTTTCTCATTCTCTTTATTGCCATTGCGAGAGCCTGTATGTTCGAGTTGTACATTTCTTTTTCGGTTTCATCTGTCATGTCCCGTGGTGTTTTGATTCTTTTCACTTTTCTTCCCTTGAGGATCCCCCGGAGGTACCTTTCAACATTCATCTTTTCGTCTCCCCGCAGGATTATGGCACTGCTACCGGTGGTTATCACCACGTACCTGTCGATGTTGCCGCTTTCTTTTCCAGCATCCATTTCGAGAACGTAGCTTTTGATTTTCCCTTCTTCAGTGGGGTTCACATACCCTTCTGCAAGTGCGTAAATGAAGGTGGCCACGTTTTCAGTGTTTTCGGGAAAAACTTCAAAATCGCCATTCCTGTCCCCGTGAACCATAGCGTATTTTTCCAGAAGGTGTTTCCTTCCATACAGGTCCCTTTTTACACCAGATTTTATCTTAGAATATACCTCTTCAATCTGTTTACTGACATCTTTTTTAGTGGATCCCTTCCGGAGGCTCTCGATCTGTTCAAGTTCCTCCACAGATACTACCATACTACTATGTAGTGGTGACTACTTATAAAGCTTACCCTCGCGGGTTGCAACCTTCTGGCGCGTAGATTTTTCTATTGTGAATGTCTATTATTATGTCGTCCACATAAACCCGCGAGTAACCCTCCAGCTGGCTGGCTGTTGCGAGCATAGCAAGGCACGCACTGGTCTTTTGCACGTCCTTTCCTTCAAGTATCTTGTTGTAGAGATCACTTTCACCCAGTTCCACGTATTTTTGATCCTGTTGCTGTTCCTGTTGTTCAGCACTGGAAACTATTGTGATGTTTTCTTTGCGGGAAATTCTGTACGTTTCCGTTCCCTCTTGATTTTCGAGCCGGACATCCACTGTGTAGTTTTTCGAATCACTTGCAGGGTCGTGACCAGATCCCGTGTACGCGTCCGCAAGAGAGATCAAAACATGCAAAAACCCTCTTTTTTCTTCAGGGGCATTCGTTTCAATCTCGTTATCAACTTTCCTGAATATGTACCTTTCACCCATATACCACTATATGGTGGTATCTATTTTTATAATTTACTCCTCTTTCTGTTCCCCGCCAAGAAGTTCCTCGATCTTCTTCTTTCCCTCTTTGATGACCTTGAGGTTCAGCTGGGCTATGTCAGTGTCGACCGTGTTCCCCCTCACCATCTTCCTCCTGCGCAGCCCCTTTTCCTTCGGGTTGTACCCTGTCCCTCCGGAGACGAGAAGTCTCTTCCGGACAGTTCCGGGAAGATCTGCCCTCATGGGGAAACCGTCCCTGTCTGTCCCCCCGGTTATCTCAAGCTCATACCCTGCCAGCCCAATCAGCTCTCCCTTCACTTTATCTCCTATTTTGAGTCCAACAAGTTGAGCTGCCTGCTCCTCAGTGAGCGTTACCTGATATGATTTCCCGCTTTTCGTGCCTATGATAGCTCTCATTTCAGTCATACCCTCTCACTGTTATGACTGTTTTTAAATCTTTTTTTCAGTCGATCTCGAGCATTCCCCACGTTTTTTTCTCCTTCCTTTTTATGGCAACTATCTCGTTCAGAACGTCTTTTTCCCCCTCCTCGAGGAGGTCGAGGAACTTGAGCAGTTTGCGATATTCCCTCTCGTTCAGGCTCGTGTACAGTATGTCCCCTTCCTTTATCTGCCTGCCAACCGTTGGACCGTCTATGCTCGCCGCGAGCTTCGCCCCCTTTCTCGCTTCCTTCACGGGCTGTCCCTGAACCTGTATCTCCTTCACCTCTCCGACCTCTTTTCCATCAGCCCGCATGACAGTTATGTGGTTTCTCAGGATGCCGTCCAGAACTTCCACTCCGACCACCGCGGGCTTGCTCACCCTGAAAACGTAGCCCGGGATAATCTGGAACTTGACAGGTCTCGGGAGCCTGTCCAGCTCCCTCTCCCTCAGTTTCCTTTTTTCTTCCTCAACCCACCTTTCATACTCTTCGATCAGCCTGTAGATTATGTTTCCTTCAATCACCTTGATTTCTTTGCTCTTTGCCAGCGATTCCTCTTCATTTTTCACGTTGAATGCGAATATGACTCCCAGAAACGGGTCTCCCTGCTTACTCTCCTCTGCCTCAACTATGTCCCGCTTGCTCACGTTGCCTATCCCCGCCCGCCTGACCCTGATTCCCTTTTCCTGAAGCATCCTGACCAGGGCTTCAAGCGTTCCGAGGGTATCCGCCTTGACAACCACGCCCGTTTCGTCCGTGCTGAACTCTATCTCTTCCATTTCCTTCCGGATCTCTTCAAGAACCCCCGCCAGCTTTTCACTGCTCTCTGCCCTGAGTATGCTTCCCCCGGCGACCGCCCTGTCAAGGTTCGGCGCCATTATCTTTATCCCGCTGGCGGCTTCCACCTTTTTTATCCGCTGAAACTTCTTTTCCGCTCTTATCTCCTTCAGGGGCTTTGGCTTGAGGAGGGCCCGGACTTTCGTCACGACGGGTTCATCTGTTCCCGCGAGGACTATGGTGTCTCCCTCTTTCAGTGCTCCGTCATAGATGATGGCGTCTACAGTGGTCCCCAGCCCCTTTTCCTGCTTTACTTCAAGCACATTTCCCTTCAGGCTCCCGCTCATCTGCAGCCTCTTTTCGAGGTATCTCTGCGCGAGCCCGGCTATGACCGCCAGAAGGTCCACAACACCTTCCCCCGTCACTGCGCTGGTCGGGACTATGGCCACCTGCTTCGTGAAGTCGGTTATCCTGTCAATCCTTTCCGCTTCGAACCCCAGCTCCGCCAGTTTTCCAACTATCTCGTAAATCCTTGTCTCCAGTGTTGCTATCGCCTGCGGGTCCTGCTTCTTTACATTTTCCAGAAAGCTTCCTTCCCTGCTCTCGTACCCCGGTATGAGATCTATCTTGTTCGCGGCTATGACGAACGGGACCCTGAACTGCTTGAGGATCCCTATGCTCTCGACCGTCTGGGGCATTATCCCCGCGTTTATGTCTATGACCAGAACGGCCAGGTCCGCAACGCTTCCGCCCCGCTTGCGCAGGTTGCTGAACGCGGCGTGTCCGGGGGTGTCAACGAACAGCAACCCGGGAATTTTGATGGTTATCCCCATCTTTGCGAGCATATCCTTCGCGAATTTCTTTATGTATTCCGCGGGGACCTCAGTGGCTCCTATGTGCTGGGTTATCCCTCCGGCTTCCTT
>CAYVIY010000040.1:1387-5215 GCA_964451765.1 Candidatus Undinarchaeota archaeon | reverse complement strand
CGAGAGGGCGTATGTCCTCAACTATCCCCCCGTACCCCTTCACCTCAACAGCATCTCCTATGTCCATGGGCCTGTCGGCGTACAGGAAAAGCCCGGATATCAGGTTGCTGACGGTCTTCTGGCTCGCAAAACCCACAGCCACACCAACGATTCCCCCCGCAACGAGCAGGCTCTCGACCCGGAAGCCTCCGATTTCCAGCGAGATCAAAAGCAGGATGAATAACAGTGTGTAATTTATCAGCCGGGAAGTACTGTTCGCCATATTTTCAGGCATGTTCTTCCTGAGAATGCGAGTTATTATTCTCTGGACCCTCTTGAGAAGCAGATAACCGACAGAGAACACGGCAATCCCGTAAACCACGTTCAGAAAAGCTGCTACATTCACGGTCCCCACCTCATATCAATTGCTTCTTCTTTTTTAAGGATCATACTCGCCGCCTTGACCCTCTTGAGCCCCGGTAAAAAGCTCCTGTTCAGGTACCTGACACGCAAACCGTCAAGAGTTATGTCAAGCTTGATCATCTCGGTCATTGCAAGCTTCCCTTTGTAGTAAATATCCAGATAGGACGTGTCTATAAGCGCGCGGTGGACACTGAACGCGCGATCAGTGTAGTTCTTGATTCTGAGAGGTACATACAGGCTTTTTCCATCCCCCCGGATACCTTTCTTTTCCACCCTTTCAGAGGGGAGGTTCTTGCACACGTACCCGCCACTCGGCGGGCCGTACAGAATGTACTTGAACCCGTCATCTCCTATGACATCGATCAGCGCATCATCAACAAACACTCCCGTTTCCGCAGGTATCTTGAGGAAAATGATGATTCTGCTCTTCCCGGACATCAGAAGGGGATCAAAGTTTATCATAATGTGTGGTGACACTTTATCTGGCAGGTTAACAGGTGCAAGTGGAAGGACATCCATATCAAACGATCTGGCGGTTATCCTGACGACTTTTTCCCCCCTCGTGTACGTGAAAAAATCACCCTCTTTTTTTATGGAAAAGAGGTCTGTCTTCCTGCTCCGGGTCACGTGAAACCTGCCGAACTCCACGTGAGGCTGACAACTGCCCCGTATAAAAAACTTACCCGCTCAATTTTATAAATTATAAACTGGATTACTTGCATGGAACTGATGATCGGAAAACCGAAAGACAGGTACGACGTTGCCATAGTGGGTGGCGGTCCCGCGGGGCTGACAGCCGCGATATACGCGCGCAGGTACAACCTCAGCGCGATAGTGTTCACGGACATAGTGGGGGGACTGGTGACGGAAAACCCGTGGATTGAAAACTACCCCGGGTTCAAGCTAATCTCTGGACAGGATCTCGCAAAAAGGATGGGAGATCATGCGCAATCTCTCGGGGCAGATGTCAGGCTGGAAAAAGTGAGTGAAATCGAAAAGCAGGGGAACGAGTTCGCTGTGAAAACAGAGTGGGGCACTGAAGTGAAGGCGAAAGCGGTGATCCTGGCAACGGGTCTGAAAAGGCGGATGCTCAATGCGAAAAATGAAAGGGAGCTGGTGGGAAAGGGAGTCAGCTACTGCGCAACCTGCGATGCTGCATTCTTCAGGGAAAAAACAGTCGCTGTTGTCGGCGGAGGGAACAGCGCAGCCGTTGCAGCCCTGCTCCTGTCCGAATTCGCCCGCAAGGTGTACATAATATACAGGCGGGACAGGTTCTGGAGAATGGAACCCGTCTGGGTGAAAAAACTTGAAGAGAACGGAAAAATAGAGCCCATTTTCAATGAAACCGTGGTTGAGTGCAGGGGGAAGGAGAGGCTTGAGGGGATACTGCTCAAAAGCGGGAAGGAGCTGAAGGTGGACGGGCTGTTCGTTGAAATCGGATTCGTCCCGACGGTGCCGTTCAAGCAGGTGGGCTTCCAGATTGAAACTGACGAAAGGGGGTTCGTAAAGGTTGACAGGGAAATGAGAACCAGCGTGCCGGGGATATTCGCTGCGGGTGACATAACGACGGCAAGTAATTTCTTCCAGCAGATAGTTACGGCAACCGCGGAGGAAGCCATAGCCGCAGACAGCGCTTACAGGTTCGTTCTGGAAAAGTCAGATATATAAACTTATAAAATATAAAATGGCATGGCTGACAATCCCTGGGAAAACGCGAAAGAACAGCTGAAAAAAACCGCGGACGAACTTGACATTTCAGATGAAGTGGTGGAAATACTTGAGTCCCCCGAAAGAGCAGTTCAGAGCAGGGTTATCCTGAAAGTTAACGGGAGTTCAAAAACTTTCAGGGCATTCAGGGTGTGGCACAACACCGCGAGAGGTCCTGCAAAGGGGGGCATAAGGTTCCACCCGAACGTGACCTTCGACGAGGTGAAGGCACTCGCAATGTGGATGACCTGGAAGAACGCCGTGGCGGGCATTCCCTACGGCGGGGGAAAGGGAGGAGTCATAGTCAATCCAAAAGGGTTGAACGATGAGGAGCTGGAAGCCCTTAGCAGGGGATACGCGCGGGCATTTTCGTTCATGTTCGACCCGGACAGGGATGTGCCTGCCCCGGACGTCAACACCAACGCAAAAATAATGGGATGGATGCTGGACGAGCTGGAGACAATAAAAGGGAGGAAAACTCCCGGGATAATCACGGGAAAACCCCTCGAACTGTGGGGGAGCAAGGGAAGAACAGAAGCAACTGGACTCGGAGGGTTTTACACCATCCTGAACGCCGTCAAAGCGTTTGAAATAAAAGGAAGGAGAGTTGCAGTGCAGGGGTTCGGAAACGTTGGGTTCTACGCTGCGAAGTTCCTCTCTGAAAACGGGTTCAAAGTGGTCGCGGTGAGCGACAGCAAGGGGGGCGTGTACAGCGAGAAAGGGCTGAATGTGGAAGCCGTCATGAAAACGAAACGTGAAAAGGGGTCCGTCAGGTTCCACGAAGGAAAGGAAATCAGCAACGAGGAGCTCGTGGAACTGGACGTTGACATACTGGTTCCCGCAGCGATCGAGAACGTGATAACGAAGAAGAATGCGGACAGCGTGAAAGCCGGCCTGGTTGTTGAGCTGGCAAACGGACCTACCACGCCCGAAGCGGACAGGTCCTCCACGAAAGGGGCATAACTCTCGTCCCGGACATCCTCGCGAACGCGGGAGGGGTCAGCACGAGCTACCTTGAATGGGTCCAGAACAGGACGGGGTTTTACTGGGAAAAAGAAGAGGTGTACGAAAAACTGAAGATCGTGATGGACAGGGCATTCAAAGAAGTTTACAGCTTTTCCACGAGCAACAGCGTGCCCATGAGGGACGCCGCAATCGGAGTTGCGGTGTCAAGGGTCACGGAAGCCATGAAAGCGAGGGGATGGATTTGAAGATCGCACTGCCAACCGGGGACTTCAAAACGATCTGGAAAGACCATTTCGGGGACGCCCCTTACTACCTTATTTTCAAGCTTGAAGGGCCCTGCCTCAAGTTCGTCGAGGCAAGAAAAAACAACCCCGTGGAGGAACACGAGCACGGAGACCCGAGGAAGTTTCAGGCCGTCATGAAAGTAGTTCCGGACGTGGACGCCATCGCCGCGTGGGACGTTGGTCCGAACGTTGCCAGGGTCAAGCTGAACGCAAGAAAGCAGGTTTACATAATACGGAGTGCTGAAAGGATAGAGGATTTCCTCGACGAGCTGATGAAAAAAATGGGGTACAGGGTTCACACGCTGAAGGGGGAGCTGTTCTATGAAGTGATCGAAAACGCGGGAAAAAAGTTCGAGCACGCAGGATTCAGGGACAGAGAAGGAATGTTTGAGAAACTGCTGTTCGGTGCGGTGAGCCCTGAAAATCCGCGGGTTGAAGACAGCGTGACCATCGTCACGAAGGAGACTCC
>CAYVIY010000040.1:0-1377 GCA_964451765.1 Candidatus Undinarchaeota archaeon | reverse complement strand
GGCAAAAATTGAACTGCTGACCAGTCCAACCTGCCCCCACTGCCCTGAAGCGAGGGAAGTTCTCAAAAAGTGGTGCAAGGAAAAGGGAATGAAGCTGATAGAGATAAGCACTGCTTCCCAGAAGGGGAGAAAGTGGGCAAACAAGTTCGGGGTGACGGGGACACCGAGCTTTGTCCTGTTTGGCACGGTCAGACCCGTGCTCAAAACTGGCGTCCCGACACGGGCAGAGCTGGAGGACATGCTCGCTCTGGCAAACGGGGAAAAGCAGCCCAAGGAATCGTTTATAAAGAGGCTCGTGAAAATATTTACAGGGGAGTGACAATGGTCTGGGAAGAGATCACAGATGATGCGAAATTTAAAGAGAAGCTAGATGGAACTGAAATCGGTGAAATAACGGATGCGTACCCTCTGAAAAAGATCACAGGTGAAGAGGCTGAAAAGCTCATCGAATCAGCCCGATCAATGAGAGAGGATTACGGAAAAATTGCAGAGGTGTACGACACGTACCTCAAGCCCATACACGGGCACAGCTTCAAAGAAGGGCTGGAGAGGTACGCTTACGTGGGAGATATGGAAAAACTGATGGGGGCGAATTGGGGAGGGCTGACCACGTGGATCCTCCGCGATGGAAAGCTTCAGCAGGTATTTTTCATAAACGAACCCGTTATGGAAGATGCAAAAAAAGATGAAAAAATGATGGGGTACCTGCTCATAGCCCTGGTTCACGAGATGAACCACATTTACAGGAACGCCAGGAACAGAAGGATCGTTCACATCATGGACCTTGATGAACAGAAGAGGTACAGGTTGAACGAACCTGACTACGTCAGCATGATAGAAGAAATATCTTCCTCGGGCGTCCACAGACTGGCCCAGCTTGTGGCGGAACAGCCCGATGAGGAGAGGTTAAAGGAGATAGTAAATAACAGGATCCAGCGGTACGAGAAAGCAAAACAGAGCGAAAATGAACGTTACAGACTCCTCAACTCCGCATACCTTGTCGGGGAAATGCTGGGGGTCCACTTTTACAGGGAAGGAAAAATCAAAGAGGGGTTTGAGCAGCTGACAGGCTTCTGCGCGGACTCCCTACAGGACTACACGAACCTCCAGCTGGGGGACCAGTACAGGGAAGCGATCAGCGTTATTCAGGACATAATGAATAACCGCCAACAGCAGGATGGGACACTGCTCTGCGAGAATTCCTGAGAGAACGCGGCATCGAACTGGAGCACCTGAAACACGAAGGTGAATCTCAGGACATAAAACCCATTCTCAAGTCCATAAGCGTGAAGGAACTTATGAAAATGTATGGAGCCACAGACGAGGAGCATGAAAAAATCGAAAGGTTGTTTACGACGATCCACGTGAAATAAAAAC
>CAYVIY010000039.1:961-5310 GCA_964451765.1 Candidatus Undinarchaeota archaeon | reverse complement strand
GGCGGGAAAGCACGGGACTGCGGAATGATGAAATCGAACTGTGTGCCGCCGTGGTCAGCATACCTGCAAGTGAAGAGTACGGCACGCTGAGCATATCTCACGCAGTCGCCGTGGTTCTCTACGAACTTTACAAAAGAAGAGGGGCGAAAAAAAGCGTAGCAAACAGAAAGTTACGAGACCAGATATACAAATTCTACAGCGAAATACTCGAAGCGCTCGGGTATTCTGGATCAAAAAAGCAGATACAGGTAACAGCGTTCAGGAGGGTCATTGAAAGGAGCTATATAAACAGCAGGGAGGCGTACGGGCTTGCAGGTGTTTTGAGGAAGGTTCTGGAAAGAATAAATATGCGGCACTGACAAGTATGATATGCGTGTAGCAATAACGGGGGTTCCGGGTGTCGGGAAAACAAGCGTGTGCAGAGGACTGCAGGGATTCGCGGTTGTTAATTTTGGAGATTTTATGTTTGAAATCGCAAAGGAAACATTCAACATAAAAAACAGGGATGAAATGAGGAAAAAACTGAGCGTCTCTGACTACGTTCGACTTCAAAAAATAGCGGGCAGGAGAATAAGCGAGATGGAAAACGTTGTCGTGGACACGCACTGCAGCGTTGAACTGCACGGGGGATACTATCCAGGTCTTCCCAGCCACCTCCTGAAAACCATGAAACTTGACGCTCTGATAGTGATCGAAGCGGATGTAAGGGACATAGTGGAAAGGCGGAAGAAAGATGCAGGGATCCGCCAGCGCAGTCTTGACGAGGAGGACGTTCGGAGACATCAGGAAATGAACAGATACTACGCAGCTGCGTGCTCCGAACTCTCTGGAGTGCCAGTCTTCTTCGTGAAGAACAGGCACGGGAAACTCGAGGAAACAATCGAGGAAGTTAAAAAGATCCTGAACAGGTTATGATGTGAAAGGTGAAGCCTGGCAGAGGGTGATGAGGACAATAAGGCAGAGTGATGTAGTGCTTGAAGTGGTCGATGCCAGGTTTCCAGAGCGGAGCGAAAGGCTCGAAAAAGAGGTAAAGAAGCGAAAGAAGAGGCTCATTCTGATAGTGAACAAGATTGACCTTGTCAAAGGAGGGAACAGGCTCGCGGCGAAGCTCGGGGGATTCCCGTTCTGTGCAAAAACAGGGTATGGTAAACAAAGCCTGATGCGGTTCCTCAACGAGCTGGCAAAAGAAAAGGGAAGAGATCTGCGCGTGGGCGTTGTTGGAATGCCAAACGTCGGCAAGAGCAGCCTGATAAACAGGCTCAAGGGAAAGCGGAGCGCTCCAACCAGCCCCGTCGCGGGATTCACAAAAGGGGAACAGTGGATAAGAATCTCCCCGCGGATCCTGTTGATAGATTCCCCAGGGGTGATAGTTTCAAAGGAAAGCAGGGATGAACTCGTGCTGAAGGACGCGCTCAGGGTGGAAAACCTGAAGGACCCTGTTTCAACAGCCCTGCTGCTGTTTGAAAAGCATCCCTGGATCCCCCGCTCGCTGGGACTTGAAAAAAGCGGGGAAGAGGCTCTTGAGGAGTTCGCAACAAAAACGGGGAAACTGAAGAAAGGTGGGGAACCGAACGTAGAGGAAGCGGCGCGAATGATACTTCGCAGGTGGCAGAGAGGAGAGATCAAACGGGCGTGATTTCAACGGGTTTCCTGTCAAATGTCGGCCAGTACTCCACCACCCTACCCCCTATTTTTCTTGCACAATCTGGAGAAACCCTGATTTCACTCCCCGCGAGATCAAATCTGCAACCGAGCTTCCTTAGTCTGGCAAGGTTGCTTTCGCTATTGGGCACCACACCCACCACAATCGTGCCTTCCTCCGTCACGATCTCGTAAGGCCGGGCAATGTTTCTGGCAGTTCGCCTGTACCTCTCAACAAGCTGCGTTCGCAGTTTCGTGCGGGCAGAGCAGTAGTGCACCCCTATCCCCAGCTGCATCCTGTCCGCCCAGTTCACCAGCCTGACTGCCAGTTCTTCACTCCCCGCAACACCGAAGTTGAATTCACTGACGGGTCTGAGCCCGTGCTCCCTGAGCCTGACAAAGTTGCTTTCGCTGAACTCCAGCTCGTTCAGATTTATGAACTCCACCCCCAGCGAATCCAGACGCAGGATGTAGTTTTTCAGGGAAGTTTCCCAGCCGGGAATGACAGGTACCTCGGCACCCACACTCCACGAGAATTCCAGTGCAGGCTTCGGATCGGTGAAGTGAAAACGGATTTCATCAACTCCAGCCTCGTAAGCCCTTTCAAGGGCTGCAGGATCATTCACACGGGTGTAAAGATGAATGTGAAAATTTCCGAAGTTTTCCTTGAGAGTTCGAATCAGCTCAATTGTCCTGCTCCCGTAAAGGGGGTCCCCTCCCGTAACTCCCGCTCCCAGAGCGCGCATCTCCCTTGCCTCCTCAAGCAGGTCCTGAACCTCGCGCACGGGGCGCTCGTTGGCAAAAACCACATCTTTCCCCCTGCGCTCCTCAGAGATCGGACAGTAAAAGCACTTGAAAGGGCAGACACCCGTGGCAAAAAGCACCAGTTTCGCACCTTTCCCGCACAGCTTGCAGCCCCTCGCAAGCCTGCCGTGAACGGGACCTACTTTAGTTTCGTGCACCAAGAAAAATAAAAATAGAGGTTAAAAAAGTATCAATCATTCCCTTGTGAGCGGAATGTCGATAGCGCTGACGTTCACTTCTTCCCCGTTCTCGCCCTTGAGAGTCTCTGTACCGATGGTTATCTCGCCGACCTTGACTCCATCGACAAACCTGTTTTTCACTATCTCTGCCACATCAACAGCGCGGCTTATCGCCCTGCCACGCGCCTTGACGTGGACGGACTTAACCCCACTGTGGAACTGCGTAACCACGGCCAGCACGTAGTTCATGGGTGGTTTATTGCCGATATAGACAACTCCTTCTTTCTCTGCCATACTGCATCACCTTTCAACCCCAGTCGCACCTGTTTAAAAAATCTCCCAAAAAGTAATATAGGTGAACCGCGGGTTCTTTCTGTGGGATATATCGTTCGAAGGTGCGTGTACACGGGAAACGGCCCGGATGCAAAGAAAAAGCTGATCGCGAGCATCGCCAGGTTTGTCGGCATACTTAAAACAACCGCCAGAGTGTCTCTGGGCGTTGAGTTCGGCGGGCCCATAACGGTGGACGTGATCAAGCAAAACGGGTCCACGATGCACAGGGAAGTTGACGACTTCACGGACATCGTTTTCAGCGAACTGCTCGAAGCAAGATCATTCAAGGTTGAGTTCAAAGTCCTCCCCACGTCAAAACCGCTCAGGAAGCCCTACACCACGAAGGTTCTTTTCTGGTATGATCAGGAGCACAATCTGAACAACAGCGTGAACCTCGAGCTGGCAACGGGTTACCCTGAAAATCTGCTCAGTTTCTCATTCTTCGGGCTCATAGCGAAGATGAATCTCGTCAAGATGACAGGGTTCAGGATAATCTCCGAAAGCTTCAATGACAGGATAAAAAGCCTGTGGGAAAGCGTGATGCGCATGGCATTTGGAACGTACGGAAAAACGGAAAGAACCTTCCAGTTGAGGAAGTACGAGCCCGAATCCCTCCTGCTCAACATATTCGGAAAATTTGTAGAAATAAAAGAGTAATCACATGTCCGCGCGCTTTAGCAGTTTCCTTCCCAGAATAACCCAGTAAAATATTGTGTCCCCTGAGTTGAAAGACATCCCTTCAGGAACGTCCACCTCAAAGGTTTCGTAGCTCTGCATGTCCATGAGCTGGGCAGTGCTGCCGGAAACTGCAAGCACCTGAGCCTGCCTCTTATCAATTATGGGGACCTCGACCTTCGCATCTGTCGGCTTGATTATGCTGTGCTTGCTGCCATCAAATATGCTGATCGCGTCTATCCTGGCTTTCGCGTGCCCGTGCTTTCCCGGAGCACTCATCTGTATCTTCGTGATCTTGCAAGGGTGTCCATCCAGCATTATGTAACGTCCTGCCTTGAGTTTCACAACCTCTTCGAATGTAATGTCTGCCATAGAGAATGACAAAGTGAAGGGTATAAAAGGGTTATGTCCTCAGAAGAGAACAAACTCCCCGCGTATCACTCCTTCCGTTATTTTATCCATCTGCTCCAGCTCGTCCTTCACCACCTGCTCTATCCCGCTGGCATCTGTCCTCACCAGAACGAACGCGGGATCTGTGATGGGCTGCCCAATCTTGCTCTGGATTATGACTTCTGCAGGCTTTCCAGTTTCAGCGTATATGCGCTCCGCTATCTTCTGTGCCAGAACGTTGTAAATTTTTCCTACGTGAGAAACGGGATTTTTCCCTGCCGTCGCTTCAAGGCTCATGGGTCTGACGGGCGTTATCAATCCCGTGAC
>CAYVIY010000039.1:0-951 GCA_964451765.1 Candidatus Undinarchaeota archaeon | reverse complement strand
TCCCGTGACTCTGTTTCCCCTGCCAACTGCACCATCGTCACCCTGTTCAGCGCTCGTCCCTATCACGGTCAGGTACAGCAGTTCCCTGTCAAAATCGTCAAGAACGTTGATCCCGAGAGACGCATTTTTCAGGTCGAATCTGTCACGTATGGCATCTGCGATCGCTTCCCTGCTTCTCCTGTAGTCCTCCTTTCCGTTCAGGAACCTGTCAACGAAAGCTATTGCAATCGTGATGTCCAGCTTGCCCTGAATGGAATGTGTCATGACTTTCACATCGGGACCGACCTCAGGCCACTCTCTGACGAACTCCCTGCTGTTCAGGAAGTTTGCAATTTCGTTCGTGAGGCGCTCCGCGCGGGAAAACGGGGCGAATCCCACTCCCACGCTCGTGTCATTGGCAACTATTTCTTCAACCGTTGAAACGAGCTCGGACGCCCCTTCCCCTATGCGGGGTTCTATTATGAAATGTTCATCTCTGGCGAGGGGAAGAACCTTGCGGAGATACTCCTTCGCTGCCCTGATCGCTATGGTCTCCACGGGGATGCTGTAATTGGCACGACCCGCCAGCATAAAGTATATTGGCTTCAGAACCTCTCCACCACCCCAGGCAGGTCTGCTCCTCCCGGCAACCAGTGAAACCTTATCCACGTTGTGGTGCTGAACGTGACCCGTTTCCTTCATATACTCCCTGCTCAACGCCCTCGAAATGGCTTCAGCAACGCCATCGCACAGGCTGTCGGGGTGACCCACCCCCTTCCTCTCAACAACTTCAATTCCACCGTAATCCGGATGTGGCAGAACTACCATTCTCATGGTTGAACAAATGAAAGCACATTTAAAAGAGTGGTCATTCCAACTTTTATAAAATATGACTGGTGGGAATAACATGCTGCCTGACCTGACGGAAATCCGGATGCGGAGAAAGATGGCAGGCATAACACAGGACAGACT
>CAYVIY010000038.1:0-5423 GCA_964451765.1 Candidatus Undinarchaeota archaeon | reverse complement strand
GACGTTGTTCTGGTAAAGCTCCCACGCGGTCTTCCTCCCCTGATACCGGGGGCGGGTTTCCGTTGAGACGACCCGTATGTTTTTTCCCATGTCCCGCGCCCTGACAAGGATTTTCACAACGGTCGAGCTGTGACAGATGGTCTGAACAACCCCCTCCGACGGGACCAGATTCGCTCCGATCTCAACCACGCGCTCCATCGCTTCCTTTATTCTCTTTATCAGAGCTTCAGCTTCACGCGACACCTCCGAAGGGGAATTCATTGAAAGCAGGTAGCCGAGGGTGTTCCGGGCAAGAGGCTCCGTAGGTCTCGCACTCATCAACCTGTTTATTCCTGCCCGCACCTCATCTATATCGGCAGATCGGGCGTACTCTTTTATGGTTTCTAAAGAAAACAGGGCAACGTTTGTCGCTCCCTGAACCTCCAGACTTTTTATTTTCTGGTAAGCTTCCTCTATCAAACGGATACCTCCCTGTCCAGTTTTTTCATTCCATCAAGACCTTCCTGCCTCAGTATATCCATCCACCGGATCCGGGCTGATTCGAACGAATTGAAAACCTCCTGAACTTTTCCTGCAGGAATGTAACCCCACTTGCTCAATGCATCTTTCAGCTCTTTCCCCGCGCCCTCGTCGAGTGGAATTCCTCCGGCAACCAGCTCAGCAGCGTTTCTCATCGCCCTCGCACCAGCAGAGGTCCCTCCAGGGTGTCCGTGCACCCCACCACCCGCCTGAATCGTCAGGTCGGTAGTTCCATAAACGGCAACCTCCGCCTCAACCATTCCAGGATGCAGACCCCCGCTCGCCACGGGCATAAGTGATTTTATCCTGCTGTCCCACTCAAAATCCAGGAACGCCGGCTCCATCCCGCGTATTTCATATTCTCTCGCTATCTCTCCGAGCTTTCTTATGACAACGGGTGAACCTTCCATTTTTCCTATGCCTGTCCCTGTGTGGAGCTGATCAACCCCCAGCAGGCGGTATATCTTTTCCCAGAACGCAAAACTGACTCCAAACCTGCCCCGAACTTCGGCAGCGTATCCTGCCCTGTGCGCGTGAACCAGAAAATCCTTTTTATGAAGCTCATCCAGAACCTCCTTGAGCCCTGCGAGACCTATCATGTAAACATCGATCATCGCCATTCTCCACCCGTGCTCAACCAACCAGTCTATCCTTTCGAGCATCCGGGGGAGGAAATCCGTTATGTTCGGAACGTATATCTTGTTATCTCCTGTCTCGTCGCGGGCTTTATCCGCAGCCTCAATTACTTTGATCACCCTGTCCTCCCAGGGACAGAAAGACTGGTTCACCAGGTTCTCATCATCCTTGACCAGATCGAGACCGTTTGCAAAGCTCTCGTATGCAACCCGCGAGAACTCCTCGGGGGTAAGCCCGACCTTCGGCTTGACTATTGTTCCCACGTGGGGTCTCCCACTCTCCTCCGTTTTGAGGTACTTCCTTATCTCCTGAACCCCCTTGTTCGGACCGGAAAACTTCTCCTGCAACCTCTTCGGGATTGTCCAGTCCATTATGTACAGTTCCTCAACTCCTTTCATACCGAATATGTTTCCTCTTATGCTGGCCAGTATCTGGAGCAGGTTATCGTGGTCAAAATGCTCAAGCGGGTACGCGATCCACACGAACCCTGACCTGCTTCCCGACTTCTCTATACGGAATATTCTGGCACGCAGTTTATCCCAGACAAACTGGTTCATGGTTTTCAATGCGGTCCAGGTTCCAACAGAGCTTTCAGATGCAACCGATTCCGCCAGCTTCTCCACCCTTTCACTCCCGCTGACCCACAGCAACGTTACAATATCGCTTTCTGACGGCTCATAATTCAGATCAATGTAACTGTAGCCACCGTATGTCATAGAAAGGGTAAAGGGGGGATATATTTAACGGTATTACTTCCGCTTGCTCACCCAGTTCTCGAGCTCCTTTCCCTTCTCCTTCAGAATCCCTGCCGCAATCCGGATCATATCTGAAGTGGGCATATTCCCGAAGCTCTCAACGTAAAACTCGAACTCCTCCGGGCCGACCTGCCTGTAAAAGGCGTGACCCGCCTGCCATTTCGCGTGCTGCTTGGCAGTACCCGGAACAGCCACAGCTTCAAGCTCAACAGACTGCCCCTCATCAAGCTTCACGATTGGTATGTCTGGAAACGCAGGAACTATGCTCGGATCGCTGGAGTGCAGGTCCCTGCTGTAAAGGGTTCCGGGACCTTCCCCCTTCAGAACGAACGTCACCTTAAAGTCCTTCTTGCCGGAGTAGGCAGAGGGGTCCGCTTTAAGGGGGATCAATCCCAGCCTGAGAGCAAGCATCTCGTCATAAATTATTGAGTTGTTGCGGAGGATGTTCACGTCCTCGATGGCAAGGACTGGAATCTCGCTCAGAATTGTCCGGCGCAGCGCATTGACGAAGCTGACCGGAGCACCCTCTATCCGGAACTTAATCCACTCGACTGGTTTATCCCCTTTCTCAATGATGGATATTTTCATAGCCTCCTACCTCTCCTGCCTCCCGGCTTCCTCGTGGTGTCGTGAGGAACGGGTGTTACATCTTCTATCTTCCCTATCTTGAGCCCAGCCCTCGCGAGAGCCCTTATCGCAGGCTGAGCACCCGCACCGGGAGTTTTGGTGCCGTGTCCTCCGGGAGCCCTCACCCTGACATGCACCGCGTTTATTCCCTTTTCAAGGGCTTCCTGAGCGGCTTTCGAAGCAGCGAGCATGGACGCATAGGGCGAACCTTCCATCCTGTCCGCCTTGACAACCCTTCCACCACTCCACCTGCTTATGGTTTCACTTCCCGTGATGTCTGTTATGTGAATGAGCGTGTTGTTCTTGCTGGAGTAAATGTTGGCAAGTCCCCATCTAAGCTTCTTTTCCTTCGCCATTCTCTTTCACCTCTTCTTCCTTTTCAGGCTCCTTTGCTTTTCTGAGCGGATGATCTGGATCGTTCAGGGGAGAACCGGGAGCGTACCTGACCTGCTTCTCCTCCTCAACATCCACAAAATACCCGGGAACATCAACAACCCTGTCTCCCACGGCTATGTGCCCGTGCGTGATTATCTGCCTCGCCTGCTTCACTGTGGATGCAAGACCTTTCCTGTAAACGATGGTCTGAAGCCTCCTCTCAAGCAGGTTTTCCACCTTGAGACCAAGCACGTCATCGAGCGTTATGTTCCCCTTCAAAAGACCCATTCTTCGTATCTTGTTAAAAAGTTCTTCCCTTCCGGTTTCCTGGGAGAAAAGGGACCTTGCCCGTTCCCTGAAACCGCTTATTATCTTTCGAGCTTTCCACAGCTCCCTTTTATTTCTAAGACCGTAATCCCGAACGAGCCGCGCTTCCTCCGCAATCCTCTCCTTGTCCCACCTTTTGAAAGGCCTGACGTACGTTTTTCGCTGCTTCCTCATCTACTCACCTTCCCTTCTTGCGGCTGACACCGACAGTTTTACCTCTCCTGCCGGTACTCTTGGTACGCTGGCCCCTGACTTTGAGACCGAGTGCGTGCCTTATACCTCTGTAACTCTTTATTTTCTTCATGAAGTCCAGATCCTGCTTGAGCTTCATGTTCAGATCAGGACCGACCACGTGAGCATCCTGTCCCGTCCAGGGATCGTTTTTTCTGTTGTACATCCAGGAAGGGATCCCGTAGCTGGCGGGATTCTTTATACAGTCCTCGATTTTCGCAAGCTCTTCATCCGTAAGCATACCCACGGGCTTCCCGGGGTCCATCTTGAGAACCTTTATGACTGCATTGGAAAGCATAAACCCGACGCCCTTAACCTTTGTGAGCGCAATTCTGAGGGGCACTTTTCCCTCTAACTCCGTCGCCGCAAGCCTTACTATGTGTCTCATTTCCACATTTCACACCTCGCAGATTTTAATATAAAGGTTACGATCGCCTCGGCGGGAGAACGAACAGGTAGTACTTTTCATCTCCCTCCAGCTCTTTCATGATCCTGTCCCGAATGCTTTTTTTCGGATCTGGCAGAAGGGGTATGCGCGCCTTTATATCCTCGTAGCTCTCAAAGGGCTTCCGCCTCTTTTCGATTATGTCCCACATGTGCTTCTTGCCGATTCCAGGCAGGAGTTCAAGGCTGTGCAGCCTCGTTGTTATGGGACCTGCACGGTTGAAGAAGTCCACGAACTTCTTCTCATCCGCATCGAGTATCCTGTCAATGGTGGCTTCCAGCTCGCTTCTCGCTATTGAAGTCAGGTCGCTGTAAGCTATTCTTGCCCAGCCAACAACTTTCTTTTTATCCCGAAGGTCGATTTCATCGCCTGTCTTCAGCTCAACTCCGGGAGATGGGACCGCAACAGCCAGAAAGAGCTTGTTCCTCGCGAGAACGAACGCAAGGGGCATTGCCAGATAGTTTCCCCTTCTTATGCGTATTTTTCTCCGCATTAGTTCGTGTTCGACGTCAGGACTGAGATTAACTGGAGTCCCACTCCGCATTACATCCAGAACAAGAGCAACATCCATTTATATCACCTGTATTTGGCCAGTATGTCCAGAATCTTCTGGCTGTCATCCTTGCTCAAAGAAAGCTCATCCTTCGCGAATATGGCTTTCAACTCGTCCAGATTCTTCGGCAGTATGTCAACTATTTTCACAATGTGTCTTTCCTTCATACGGGGTACGTTTGCCTCCCTGAGCTCCTGAGCAAGCTTCTCCGCATCCTCCGGAGAAATCCGGGCAAACTTCGAAACGTACTCGAACGTGATCTTCTGCTCGTGGTTCTTTTCCTCTATCTTTTCAAGAACACCTTTAACAAACGCTATCGAAACCGGCTTTCGCTCCACCACGTCACCGAACATCTAGCTCACCCTCTTCAAGTGCACGGGGTGGGATATTATGGTCTTGTCTTTCTTGCCGTCCTTTATTCTGACAAGGTAAGCCCTTCCTCTCTGCCCCACCACCTCTCCGATCCTGCCGTAGAACCTCGCGAAGGGCATCCCGCTGTGAACGCTGGAATCTATTTTTATCGCGACCTTATCACCCACCTTGAACTTCTTGAGGAAAGCATTAACTGGAGGTATCCCTCTGAAATCCTTCTTAAGCTTCTTTCTCGTCCTGAACCTCGGACCTTTTGACCTGAACGCCATTTTTATCACCCAGTGTGTACTCCTCTATTTCCAGCCCGTCCTTTTTTATTTCTAACGCCGTGAAGCTGGGTCTGGGCTTCTGCCCGTTCCCACCCCAAGCGCCTGTAGCAGACCCTGGATTAATCACAATCACGCCTCCCTCTTTAAATGTTTCCTGTTTATGGGTGTGACCACACACGAGTATGTCGTGACCCCGCGCGTACTTCACAAGTGCGGGATAGTTCCCCCTCCCGAACTGATGCCCGTGCATGAGCAGCACCTTTCTCCCGCGAAAATTCAGGCTCAACATTGAAGGAAGCTCTAGCGTGTCCATA
>CAYVIY010000037.1:0-5579 GCA_964451765.1 Candidatus Undinarchaeota archaeon | reverse complement strand
ACGGCCCCATCATAAAGAGAGTAGAGTCGTTCAGTCTGAAGCCGCCTGTTTACGTTCTGGACCCTGCAGGGAAGCGGGTAAGCCCGGAGTTCTGGCACGGAAAAACAGGAACTTTCGTGGTTGGCGGATTTCCGCGTGGAGGGTACAGGACAGCAGTGGAAGGGAAAAAGTACGCGCTCGTTGATCGCGAGTTGACTGCTCCTGCCGCCCTTGGGCTGCTACTGTCGTGGATATATGAGTAAAATTTTTCAGTGTGACCGGGAATCGCTTAAATACAATTTAACCCTTTGATTGTTATGAGAATCCTCTCTAAAGATGCTGGCAGGTTTGAAGGGAAAAAAGTGGAGCTTTTCGGGTGGATCCACAGGTTGCGGGAAATGGGTTCCAAGAAGTTTGCGGTTATCCGTGATGCTGCCGGGACGATTCAGGTTGTCATTCCAGCTGACGCATGTCCGGGTAAGCTGGATGTCGAGGCGAGCGTTATTGTCCGGGGAACCGTGAAGAAGGATGAGAGAGCCCCCACGGGGTACGAGGTTCACGCGGACAGCGTTGAGGTAATCGGCGAGAGCAGTCCGGACTGGCCGTTTCACAGGTACATGAGTGTGGAAATGCAGCTGGACTACAGGCATCTCTGGGTCAGGAGCACGAAAATGCAGCAGACAATGAAAGTCAAGCACACCATGCTATCAGGCATGTGGAAGTGGTTTGAGGAGAACAGTTTCTGGTTCGTCACTCCCCCGATATTTGTAAGCTCGGCCTGTGAGGGAGGATCGACCCTGTTCAAGGTTCCCTACTTTGACAGCACCGCTTATCTGAGCCAGAGCGCCCAGCTCTACCTCGAAACGATGATCTTCAGCCTTGAGAAGGTGTGGAGCCTCACGCCCAGCTTCCGTGCCGAGAAGAGCAGGACAAGGAGGCACGTTACAGAGTACTGGCACCTCGAAGCGGAAGCTGCGATGGTCGATTTTGAGCAGAACATGCAGATTCAGGAAGACCTGCTGAAAGCCGCCATAAGGGAAGTGCTGGACAAACGAGCTTCGGAGGTGGCCGCGTTCAAGACGGAGGACAAGCTGGAAAGGTGGCTGAAAGAGAAGTGGCCACGCATATCCTACGATGAGGCGATTGAGATAGTGAACAGAAAGGGAGGAAGCATGAAGTGGGGGGACGATCCCGGCACAGATGAGGAAAGACTGATAATGAGCGAATTCGAGACGCCAGTTTTCGTTACCAGATGGCCGAGGAAGATCAAAGCGTTCTATATGAAAGTGGCAGATGATCCCCGGGTTGTTCTGGGGGCGGATCTGCTCGCTCCCCCTGTTGGAGAGATAATTGGAGGAAGCGAACGTGAATGGAAGCTTGATCTCCTTCTGGAAAATATGAAAATGCAGGGGCTGAAGCCAGAGGACTACGAGTGGTATCTGGACCTGCGGAGATATGGGTCTGTCCCGCACAGCGGGTTCGGACTCGGGACGGAAAGGTTCCTCATGACACTGCTTGACCTGGAGCACATAAGGGACGCAACTCCGTTCCCGAGATTCATAAACAGAGTCTGGCCCTAAGCAACTTCCGTTCCGTCAAGCAGGAAAAAGGAGGGGTCCCGTATCATGCTGGAAAGGGGCCCTGTTATTCCCTTGATATTGACTGCAGTCCCTCCAACAACATCCGAGAAAGCGGGGAGAACAACGATTTTTATGTTGCGCGCTTTCCCGTACCTCTCCTTCAGAAACTCCCTGTTTACCCGTCCGACAATCCAGCAGGGTTCCTTGTAAATCTTACCCCCGTCTCTGAATCCGAAAAAGGGGTGAACGTGTGCGGTTATCCAGTACTTCGCATCGAGCAAGCTGGGGTCCGGATACGCGTGGCCGTGAAATATGCCCAGGCTGCCATACAGTATCCCCGTGGACGGCAGCGCTTCAAGCCCCCCATCGTGATTTCCCTTCACAACCCGGACAGGTACCCTGACCTCTTCAAGGAACCTTGCAACCTCCGCCGCCTGAACCCCGAAATTGGTCGAAACATCGTGTTTCAGATCCCCATCAATGATCAGCTCCGAGACCCCCTCCAACTCCGCTATCCTGTTTATTCTCTCTGCAAGTCTGTCAGTTTGAAAGGGAATCCTTATCCCGTTCCGGAGGAGCTCCATTTCGATGCCTATGTGAAGGTCAGCGACAACGAGCGCTTTTCCGACCCTGACAGCCGGTTCGTCGGGAACGATTTCAGGGAGCACATTGGGGGTAACTGTACACCTTTTTAAATTCCCGTTCCTCTGGCTACAGTGGTCAGACTCGCAAAAACTCCGTTCGGATTTTTCGCCGTGGCTATCGGGGACCAGCTTGCGGAGTTCAGGGAACTTCCCCGGGACCCCCGGAAGGCTGCGGAAATGCTGGTGGGAGACGAGTTCGATTCCTGGAAGAAGGAACTCCGAGAAAAAGGATATGACATCGAAGGGGAAAATTATGACCCCATGAAAGCCTGTTCACTTCTGGGAATAAGCAGGAAGGAGTATCTCGAGTTTGCGAGACTGGTCGGGATTGAAGAAGCGAAAATAAAGCTTAAGTCTGTGGTGAAGAAGGATTCCGTTGTGATTCAATCCATTGCGGCTCTGGACGATCTCAACAGAGCCATAAACATAATGCTCAACAGGATGAGAGAGTGGTACGGCATCCACTACCCTGAGTTCAGGGACGAAAACAATGAGAGATACCTGAAGCACATACTTTCAGGGGAACGCGGGGAGAGTATGGGGATAGACCTCGATGAAAAGGACATAGATGCGATGAAAAACCTCGCGGAAATGATTCTAGGGATGTACAGCGCGCGGGACAGGCTGGAAAAGTACATTGAAGCCCTGATGGAAGAAGTTGCCCCGAATATCCGAATGCTGGCGGGAGCGAACCTTGGGGCAAGGCTCATTGAGAGAGCTGGGGGGCTGAAGCAGCTGGCGGAGCTTCCCGCAAGCACAATACAGGTCCTTGGTGCGGAAAAGGCACTTTTCAAGCACCTTCAGAAGGGCTCGCCCCCACCGAAGCACGGCGTTATCTTCCAGCATCCTGTCATAAACGGCGCTCCAAAAGACAGGCGGGGAAAGCTCGCGAGGAGTCTGGCGGCCAAGCTGGCTCTAGCAGCGAGGGTCGATTACTATTCGGGCAGGAAAAACGAGTCCCTGCTTACAGACTGGCAGAGCAGGATGAAGGAAATCATGGAGGGTGAAAAGAAATGATCGCGCGATTCGGGAGAAACTTCGTCACGAAGAATCTGGTTCCGGGGCAGCGGGTTTACGGAGAAAGATTGATGCGGAAGAAGGGCGTTGAATACAGGGTGTGGGACCCAACTCGAAGCAAGGTTGCGGCAGCACTCATGAACGGCATGAAAATACCCTTCTCAGAAGATATGCTGGTGCTTTATCTGGGGGTTGCGAGCGGAACCACTGCGTCCCACCTCAGCGACATCATAACGAGGGGGATGATATTTGGGGTTGATTTCGCTCCGAGGGTCCTCAGGGAGTTCATCCTGCTGAGTGAAACGAGAAAGAACCTCGTGCCGGTGTTCGCAGATGCGAACAGACCGGAAATGTACAGGCACCTCGTCCCCGAAGTGGATATGATCGTGCAGGACGTTGCCCAGCCGAATCAGGATCAGATCCTCCTGAAAAACGCGCAGATGTTCCTGAAAAAGGGTGGGTTGGCTTTCGTTGCCATAAAAGCGCGAAGCATCGATGTGACCAAAAAGCCGAAGGAAATTTTCAGGGAGTTCAAAGAAACCGTAAAGGACAGGTTCAGAATAATCAGCGAGAAAAGACTGGAACCGTTCGAAAAAGACCATCTCGCGCTACTCCTTGAGTTCAAGTAACCTGAAAGCTCTATCACGATCTCGGAATTCCGCTTCTCTGTCCTACAAGCTCTCGCTCTGTACTTCCTACTGAACTTCTCCCCTTGATGATCCCGGCTTTTTCAGGCTCGTACTGGACAATTCTATAAGTTTCTGTCACACTTAAATTCATCACCTCTGCGTACATCCTGCCGGGAAAAACAGTCTTCTCTATACTATAAATAGGAAGGTCCGGCTTCCCATCCTTTCCCCACTCACTTGCCTTTACAGTGTAACCACTGCCCACCTTCCACTTACCGCTTTCCCTCTCCCACACCTTTCCCGTTGAGGGGTTGTAAATCCTGACATTCTTTCCGTCAGTATCAACGAAGTAAGTTCCGTACCTTCGATGATCACCCAGAGCAACTATGTTCTCCGTGAAAATTTCCCTGTGGAGGTGAGCTGTTATTCTCAGCTTATCGTCCGACCGTTTCCTGTAAATTTTGTGATACTTGCCCACGTCACCAAACAATTTTTTGAGATAAGTGCCGAAATATCCATATATCCTCACACAATCCCTCATAACCCCCCGAACCTTTTGCGGCACGGTTTTTCTGTATGGGTCTGAGCTCCCGAAAATCTTTGGAAACCCGTTCTTTCCCCAGCCAAACATTTCTGTGATTTTCTCCAGCCTGTCCCCGTGCTCAAAGACCACGTCACCGTACGTGGCACTGCCGTAAACTTTTATTCCCGCTTCCTTCAGAAGTGGAACGTATTCGTGGTTTCCTGCAATGTAAACCAGCTTGTCTTCAGCAATGAGCCTCCGCACCCTGTCAACAAGCGAAAAGAAAGCTTCCTGACGGGATTCATACTTTTTTCTGTCAATCTTTCCCGTCAAAATTCCATTTCCAATCCTTTCAAACCCTTTTTCGGGGGAACCATTTCCATTCAGGGAATCAATGTAAGCGTGCATCAGGGCGCTTAGCCCATCTGAAGATGCAAAGTCAAATATGTCCCCGTTAAGAATTATTTTCTGCAGCTCCCCTTCATCGATGAGCTTTTCAAGCTCTCCCAGCTCCTCCAGCAGGTACTCCGTGTACGCCAGATCGTCCTTGCCAGTAAGCTTGTTCAACCCCGGACTGATCTCGTGATACGCAAGGTGAGCATCTGCAATGACCGCGACCCGCATTTAAGTAGTTCAATCGACCATATTATAAACCCTTTCCGTCTATTGCCGAATGTTGTGCATTTTTATCAGGTCATTTTTGTACGGTTCAAGCACATCCGGGACCGCCACGCCTATCTCCGCCCTCAAACTCAAGCCTCTGTCCTTCTTTTCCTTCCACACTTTCTCGTTGAAAGCGATTATCTCTTCTGTCGGGTGTTTCTCCTTCAGAGACAGTTCGGGGAAGGTCTGGGTGTGCACCGACCCGCCGTACATGTTGCTCCATATGTAGTCAGTCACGAAGGGCGTTATGGGTGCGAGCAGCTTCAGCACGCTCCTGAGAACCTCGTGGAGAGTCCATATTGCACTCGCATCCCCACTGTACGCTCTGTGCTTGACCATCTCAATGTAGTGCGGGGCAAAAACGTTCCAGATGAAGCTGCGAATCTCGTTAGCGGGAATAAAGAAGTCAAAATTGCCGTACCCTTCGATCGCCCTTTCCGCCACAGCTGCCAGCTCGCTGAGAATCCACCTGTCAGTTGGCTGAAGCTCCGCGGGACGATCCACGGGGGAGAACATGCTGACGAATCTGGCAACGTTGTACAGC
>CAYVIY010000036.1:0-5673 GCA_964451765.1 Candidatus Undinarchaeota archaeon | reverse complement strand
TATCCCATCCCGAACTTTCTCGAGGCAACGTACTTTGTTCTCGAAGATAAAGGCACACTGGAGAAGCTGATAAACATAACCGAAGAGCTGAACGACCCCCTGCTCGTATGGTGGTTTGCAGAAGGACTTCTGCGCTCCAACGGAGGGGAAAAGAAATACGTTGAAGTTATAGGGAAGTACGTGGAGGAAATCAAGAATATCAGGGAAGAATACAGGAAAAAAATCGAAGGTGCCGGAGAATCCCAAGAAAAGGGGTATCTCAAACGGGAAATGAACAGCGCTTTTTCCGGAATGCTGCCCTCTGCGTGGGAAGGTGAGAAAACTCTCGGCATGTACATACAGCTGCTCAACAAGTACATTGAAAGTGGAAAGGATATCAAGAAGCTGGAAAACGATGTTTACAACAATTTCAACTCGCAAAGTCTGGAAGCTTACCTGAGTGAAAGCTTGGAGGGTAAGAGCCATCACAGATAAGTTTATATTTCAGGTGAAAGTGCCTACAAAATTGTGGAAATGATAGAAAGGATTTCAGATCCAGGGCTCAGGAGATGGCTGGAAACAGTCAGGGAAAGTCAATATGGAAAGGAGTGCATGGATCTCGCCGAAAGGATAAAGAACCCTGCAGTCCTGCGGGAGTTCATCTGCACCTCCTGTGACCCGGCAAACGAGCGGGAAATGGATAGCTACCTGCGGAGTGTCCGCGAAAACATAAACCTGCTCAACCAGACGGCGGAAAAGATCGGGGACGAGGAGATACTCGACGGGTTCGCCTACGTTGCAATGAGCGTTGCCCTGACGGGAAAGCTCGGGGACTATCTGGAAGTCATAAACGGGCTCGAAAACGAAACTGTCAGGGAGGAGTTCCTGATAAAAGTGGAAATGGTTGCCTGGAACCGGAGTAAAATCGTCTCATACATAGACAGCGTCAGAGAAAACCTTCAGTACATAAATGAAGCGGCGAAAAAGATCGACAAGATGCTCCTCGTGGACTTCTCAGCGGGGCTGATGGACGCTGCAACCGTGGGAAAGGAAGAGGTCAGAAGGTACATAGGCGCTGTCACGGACTGCGAACCTGCAGCCCGGAGGGAATTCATAAACGGCGCCCGCAAAGCATACTTGAAAAAGGAACCTGCCGTATACCTGCCAAACCCCTAAACTTAATTACCTCTTTATACACAGAGATGTATGCTCGGTGACATTCTGAACGTGGCTATCGCGGGGGCCCTCGGAGGACTCGTGGGGTTCGAGCGGGAGCGCAGGGAAAAGCCGGCAGGACTGCGCACGCACGCCATGACTTCAATGGCATCAGCCCTCCTGACAATACTCTCACGGGAAGCGTTCCCCGGTGCGGATCCCGCCCGCCTGATAGCGGGAATGGTCGCAGGTATGGGCTTCATAGGAGCGGGAACCATAGTGAAGAGGGAAAACAGGGTGGTCGGGGTCACGACAGCCGCTTCCATACTCATGTCTTCCGCGATAGGGATCGCAGTTGCAACGGGATTTTACTCCCTCGCAGCGTTCTCAGCGATACTGGCATACATGGTGCTCGAGCTCAAGGATGTTGAAAGCAGGATAAGGAGGAAGCAATAAACATTTATGCAGGATCTCTGTTGTTTGATATGGCTGTCACCTTCGATCTGGGCATGGTCCTCAAGTACTACACGTACGTCAGGGAAAAGGGCGAAGCCACCAGGGGATTGCAGAAAGCGATGGACGAATTCAACATCGAAGAGGCAATCAAGAAAGCGGAAAAGGTTGCCGGAAGCGAGGATGTTTTTGTCGTTCCCTGCCTGACTGGAAAGGGAAGAAAAATAGAGATTGAAGGAATCGTGTTTGTTGAGGTCTGCTAGGCTTCCATTCTCTTGACGGATTTCACGCTGATCGCAAGGAACAGAGCGCAAACGAGTGCAGACACAACCCAGTCTGCGAAGAGACTGTAGCTCCGGATCCCTGACAGGTAAAATCTCGCTCCGTCTATGGCGTAGCTGATCGGGTTGAATGAAACGAGACGTGCCAGCCATCCCGGCGCGAGAGCAGGATTTACGAAAGCCGTTGACATGAATATTATCGGAAAAACGACCAGGTTCATTATCGCCTGGAAGCTTTCCATGTCTTCAACGACGCTGGCAACGGAAACCCCGAAGCTCACAGCCGTGAGCGAAAGGAGCGTCAGGAGTGCCAGAGCTGGCAGGATTCCCGCGCAGGAAACGTTCGCACCCATAAGCATTCCCAGCACGAGCAACCAGACCGCCTGAATCAGGGCGGTGGTCGCGGCTCCACTCGCCCGTCCGATGACTATGGTGAGCCTGCTGACCGGCGCGACCAGCACCTCCTTCAGGAAACCGAACTCCCTGTCCCAGACGACACTCACGCCTGCCATCGTGGATGACATGAAAACGCCCATTGAAACTATGCCCGGAAGGACGAACTCCAGAGCTCCCCTTCCCCTCAGGCCGAGACCGAATGCTATCAGAAAGAAAACAGGTTGAACGAGCGTGGCGGCGAGCCTCCCCTTCGCCCTCCAGAGCCTGACCATAATCCTCCACCACATTATGTAAATGGCTTCCAGGTTCTCCTTCACTTTCTCCACCTCCCCTTCCTTACAGGGCCATCGCGGATCTTCCTCCCCGTGAGCTCAACGAAAACGTCCTCCAGGCTCGGCTTCCGTATGTTTATGCTCTTCACCCCGTAGCTCATAAGCTCCTTCACCTTAGCGGGCAGCTCGCTACCATCCACTTCGATCACGGCAACCCCATCAACGTACTTCGCCCCCTCTATCCTCTTTTCCGTCCGGACCTCGATGACGGTTTTCTCGCGAGACAGGAGCTCCCGCACCTCCCCCGTCCGGAGTATCCTCCCGTGATCAATCACGGCAACCCTCCTGCACATCTTCTCAGCTTCCTCTATGTAGTGCGTGGTGAGAAAGACGGTAATTCCTTCGCTATCGCGAACCCTCTCAATGTACTCCCAGATCCTCCTCCGGGTCTGGGCATCAAGCCCCAGCGTGGGCTCATCGAGGAACAGAACCTTGGGAAAGTGCATAAGCCCCCTCGCGATCTCCAGCCTCCTTTTCATACCGCCCGAATAGTATTTCACCAGCGTGTCAGCTTCACCGCTCAGATCAACGAGGTCCAGAAGCTCGGATATTCTCCTTTTCCGGGTCGCCCCGTCCAGTCCGTACAGCCTCCCGTGAAAATCCAGATTCTCCCTGCCCGTGAGCCTTATATCAAGAGCAGGCTCCTGAAAAACGACACCGATCACTCTCCTGACGCGGTCCGGCTGTTTCAGGACATCAAATCCTGCTATGCGCGCCTCTCCTGACGTGGGCTTCGTGAGGGTCGTGAGGATCTTTATGGTCGTTGTCTTGCCAGCCCCGTTGGGGCCGAGAAACCCGAACACCTCGCCTTCCCCGACTTCAAAACTCACCCCTTTCAGAGCCTCTGTCCCGTTGGGATAGACCTTCCTCAGATTGGTGACTTCGATCACAACCGACCAACCCAGATGGGTTTAAAACATTGAAGGGTGACCGTTTTTAATAACCAGGCTCAAGAGTTGTGTGAGGTACACGAGGCAGGCAGGACTGATAGATCAGGGCAGGCTGAAAAGGTCAAAAGTAGCTGTGTTCGGGCTTGGGGGTCTGGGAAACCCAGCTGCGATGTACCTCGCAGCAGCAGGGGTTGGAGAACTGATTCTGATTGACAGGGACACGGTGGAGGAAAGCAACCTGAACAGGCAGGTTCTGTTCAAGCCAGAAGACGTGGGGAAGAAAAAAACGGACGTGGTTGAAGGATGGATAAAAAAGTTCAACCCTGAAATAAAAGTCAAAAAGTTTGAACGTATCTGCAGGGAGGCTGTGGAGGAAAGTGACGTGGTTTTGGATGCTCTCGATAACTGGGAAAGCCGGAAATCGCTCTGGGAACTTGCATTCAGGCTCGGAAAAACCGTTGTTCACGGTGCTGCAGACGAGTGGTACGGGCAGGTTGCAGTCCTCGTCAGCAGGGAAGATGCGGAGCAGGTAAAAGGAAGAGGAAAAGGGGACAGGATCATCGGCGCCACTGCAGGACTGATAGGCTCGGAGATGGCTCTCGAAACGATAAGAGTGCTGAACGATCCTCCGAAAAGGAGCTATTTCCTGAGCTTTGATGGAAAAGAGATTAGAAGGTACGTGATAAAAAGACCCCCGTGGAACTGTATAATCGCAAAGCCGGATGAGATCTGGCTGAAAAGCACAGTGACCAGAAAAAAGATGGTGGGTGTCCTGCTGAGTGACCTCCACAGGAAAATTGAAGGTCACATAATCGTCAAGGGGCCCGTCCTGCTGATAGAGCCCTACTCGAAAAGGAACCTGCAGGCGTGCCTGAAGACACCAGGAATCAAGATTGTAAGCCCTGCAATAAAAACAGATCTTGACGGGATTGAAGCTGCTGTTTTGAAGGTGGATGTGGGCAGGAGCTTCAGGATAACAGCAAAGAGGGTCTGGAAAGGCTACGAAAAGGATTCGATGCAGATCCAGAGGGAGCTGGGGGCCCTCGTGGCTTCAAGAACGGGTGCGGGGGTTGACCTGAAAAATCACGAGACAGAGATTTTCGTTGAGATACACAGGGAGTTTGCGCTGGTTTATTCACAGAGAATGAAAGGAATAGGGGGACTGCCATATGGGATTGAAGGAAAAGCGCTGCTACTGTTCTCCGGGGGGATAGACTCTCCCGTGGCAGCTTTCATGCTCGCAAAGCGTGGAGTCGCGGTTGATTTCCTGTTCGTGAACCCCTACGGTCAGAAGCTGGAGAACCGGATTTACGAAGTCTACGAGCGGGTCAGGGAGCTCGTTCCCGGAAAGCTGTACGTTGTGGATGCGGGAGATGCCGTGGAAGAGATAAGAAGCAAGGTGAGGGAAGGGCTGAGGCAGGTTGTCCTGAAACGGATGCTCTACAGAATTGCCAGCGCGGTTGAAGGGTACGAGGCGATAGCCACAGGGGAAAGCATAGGACAGGCAAGCTCACAAACGCTGAGAAACCTCAAGGTGATCAGCGGGGCTGCCAGCAAGCCCGTTCTTCGCCCTCTCATAGGGATGGACAAGGATGAAACGGTGCAGATCGCCAGAAAGATAGGAACGTTCGAAGCCAGCTCGAAAACCGCCGAATTCTGCTCCCTTGAAAAGCACAGCAACGCTGCCGCGAGCCTGCAGGACATCCTAGAAGAGGAAGCGAAACTTCACATAGACATTGAGGAAATCGTGAGAACCATCCGGGAAGCGAGAAAGGAAAGGATCAATGTAGATCTGAAAGGAGCGATTGTTGTCAGGCTCTGGGAGGGAAAGCCCCGGCTTGAAAAGGGAAAAAAGTACGTGTTCGTGTGCGAACGTGGGTACTCCGCGGAAAGGGAAGCGATCAAGGCAAGAAGGATGGGGATTCAGGCATATTCGCTGAGCAGAAAAGAAGCGGAAAAGCTCGGAGTCATTTGAGAACTTTTCCTGTTTTCTCGTGCCACAGGTACAGATCCAGCCTTGCCAGATCCGTTCCGAGCTCACGGGCAATGCGCTCCAGCAGCTGCTCGATCTCCAGATACTTCCTCTTCGTCAGCACCTTCGGCTTTTCGATCAATCCGCGCTCCGCGAGGAGGTTCAGTATGTGCCTGTCAATTATTGCAACGTCCCTGAATCCCACGTTCCGCAGG
>CAYVIY010000035.1:3095-5691 GCA_964451765.1 Candidatus Undinarchaeota archaeon | reverse complement strand
TCTATGAGCTTGCAAAGGTTGTCGGTCAGCCGCTGTTCGACGTCGCAAGGATGACACCCAGCCAGGTGGTGGAATGGCTGCTCCTCAGGGAAGCATACAGGGAAGGCATGATAGCCCCAAACAGACCGAAAAGAGGAGAAATAGCCGAAAGGCGAATGTCCACGTACGCGGGAGCATTCGTTCTTGAGCCTGAAAGGGGGCTGCACGCTCCCGTGGCAGTTTGCGACTTCAGAAGCCTGTATCCGACCGTCATAATTGCCCACAACATCTCTCCTGACACGATAAACTGCGAGCACGAGAAGTGCAGGGAGAACATGGCACCGACCGGGGTCTGGTTCTGCCGGGAGAGAGAGGGCTTTCTGCCAAGAACTATTCGAACCCTGTTCGAGGAAAGGATGAAACTGAAAAAGAAGCTGAAGAAAACGGAAGGACATGAGCGAAAGATAATTGATACAAGGCAAAAAGCGCTGAAACTCATTCTGAACAGCTTTTACGGGTACATGGGGTTCCCGGGGTCAAGGTGGTATGATCTTGAAGCGGCGAGAGCAACCACGGCATTTGGAAGGAAATACATAAACTTCATAGTCCAGAAGGCGAAGGAAATGGGGTTCGAAGTGATATACGGGGATACAGACTCCGTTATGATAAGCTCGCAGGAGGGAGAGTTCAGGGAAAGGGTGTTTGAATTCCTGAAAGCCGTCAACAGGGAACTTCCCGACCCCATGGAGCTTGAGCTGGACGGGTTCTACACGAGGGGGCTGTTCGTGACGAAAAAGAGGTACGCCCTGCTGGGTGAGGACGGGTCTCTCGTAATAAAGGGACTGGAGCGGGTGAGGAGAGACTGGAGCGACCTCGCGCGGGAAGCTCAGGAATCCGTCCTCAGGATGGTTCTGGAGAACAGGGTTGATGAAGCGAAGAGGTACGTGCAGGACCTCGTTGAAAAACTCCGGAAAAAAGAAATCCCCATGGAAAAGCTCGTGATAAGGACTCAACTCACGAAAGAGATAGAAGAATATGTGCAGATAGGCCCGCACGTAAAAGTTGCAAAGGACCTCAGGAAAGAGGGAAAACCGGTCGTGCCGGGAATGATAGTGGAGTACGTGGTAACACCAGGAACGGGAAGCATCTCCGACAGGTCCGTGTGGGCAGAGTACGCGCGCGACTACGACTCCGAATACTACATCGAAAACCAGCTGCTGCCAGCTGTCATGCGAATATTCGAAGCTCTGGGGGAAAAAAAGGAGGAGCTGGAAAGGAAGCAGTCAAAGCTGAATTCGTTTTTTAAATGAACGGGGTGATTGTTGCTGTGAAAAGCTTCCAGTGGCTCGCACTCATCTTTCTGATCGCGTTCGCGCTGCTTCCCTTTGCAACAGGAGAGCGGGTCGAGAAGTACAGACCTGCGGAGCTTCAGCGGGGGGTGGAAGAGCAGGGGATCCTCCGGATATTCGATCTGCTGGTCGCGATGACAGCAGTGCTGGTCGTGCTCAGGCTGATGGGGTTCCGGCTCAGGTGGCTGATAGACCTTGCGGTTTTCATGTCAGGCTACATCTTGGGTGATGTTTTTGGCGTGGGAATTCAGGCAGGTCTGCTGCTCGTCGGGCTGAGAAAATCCGGCAGAGTGGAAGCGTACAACCTCTCCTCGGCACTCACGATAGTTTCATTCTCAGTCATATTCGGGAAGTTCATCACGCCGGGGGCCGCGATGATGCTCATGGCACTGCTGAGCCTGTATGACGTTGTGGGGGTGCTTTACTTCCCGTACATAAAGTTCATCTGGCTCCAGTTTTCGAAAAGGGTATTCGACGGGGTTGCGATCCTGTGTGATGACGGGTTCATAGGCGCCGGGGACTTTGCACTTCCTTTACTTTTTGCCCTTTCTTTTGGATTTGTCGGGATTCTTTCCCTTCCTCTTTTTGCTCTTGCTTTTTTTCTCACTTCCCGCCTCTCTAGAAGGTTTGGTGTCTTTCCCGGGCTTCCCCTTCAGGCTTTCTTCGCCTACGCTTTCTACCTCGCCTTTGCGTAACCCGTATATGCCCAGCCCCACGAGAAGGAACAAGAAACCGAACAGCCTCGCATACGGAGGATACGTTATGAACGACCCCACGAGGGCGATGCCTGCACCCACCAGAATGATCAAAAGAACCTCTTTGATTGTCTCATCCATTGAAGAAAAATACAGCAGGGATTAAGAAACTTTTGATGGCTCAAAACTGAAAAGCATTTTTAGATTCAGGTGTTGCACTTCCATGGAACCAACCATGAAGGACATTGCAGATGCGCTGGATGATGTTAAATTCGATATCGAGGATATAAAGGGGGAGATCGAACAGATAAAGCTGATGATACAGGACATAATGGACAAGCTCGGGGAAGAGTGATCAGCACTCATAATCCTCATCACCACTCAGAGGAGCGTTTTCATCCCCACTTCCCTTAAATATTCCCCCTTTTTATCTCTATGTGAGACCCCGGGTGAAGCTGGAGATCAAAGGGTTGCAGGAAAAGGTTCGCGACTTTCTTTCGGAAAGGCTGGAAGAGGAAGGAGCCCTCAGCGAGAAAGAGCTGTGGGAAGAGGCGCTGGGGTACTTCTCTCCCG